>JAFATL010000074.1 GCA_019243975.1 Actinomycetota bacterium
CCTTCGCCGACCCGAGCGTGGGCGAAGCCATGCGCGACGACGTCATCGCCCTGGTGCGTGCGTCGGACGGGAGGGTCGCCGAGGTCGACGGCGCGCTGGTGCTCCCCGAGGGCCAGGCCGACTTCCGCGCCAAGGCGCCGGAGGACCGCATCTCCAAGGTCTTCCGCCTGCACCGCCGGCCCGTGTTCGCCGACTTCATCCGCTCGCCCGAAGTCGTCGACGTGTTGCGCAACGACCTCGGCCCCGACGTCGACTGCTTCCTGTCGCAGTTCATCTTCAAGAACCCGGGCGCGTGGGGCCAGCCCTGGCACCAGGACTCCTTCTACTTCCACTTCGAACCGCGCCGGCCGATCGTCGGCCTGTGGCTCGCAATCACCGAGGCGACCCTCCAGAACGGTTGCCTGCACGTCCTCCCCGGCAGCCAACGCGAGCCGATCCACGAGCACGTGCCCGATGCCCGCCCCGGTGCCAACTACGGCTACGTCGAGATCGTCGACCACGACATGACCGGGTCGACGCCGGTGCTAATGGACCCCGGTGACCTCCTCGTGTTCGACAGCCACCTCATGCACCGCTCCACCGACAACCTGTCGGATGGCTACCGCGGCGCCATGGTGTTCCACTTCTGCCTCCCGGTCGTCGGCACCGAGCCCGACAACGTGGTCAACGACCGCGTGCCGCTCCTCCGCGGCGGCGAGCTCGTGCCAGCTGACCCGTACAACTGACCCGCACAAACGGTGCACGACGCCCACGCAAGGGGCGTTGACATTTCTGCTCAAGGCGGGGGCGTTTCGGCCCGATAAGGAAAGGTGCCCAATCCGCGCCCGTTGGTGGCTGTGGTGGAGGACTCCATCGTCGTCCGGTCGGTGCTGGCGCAGCACCTCGCCGACCGCGGCTACGAAGCGATCGAAGCGTGCGACGGCGAGGAAGCGCTACGCCTGTTCGAGGAGCGCCCGCCTGACGTTGTCCTGCTCGACGTGAACATGCCCGGCATGTCCGGCTACGAGGTTCTCGACGAGATGAAGCGGACGCCCGCGCTGGAGAAGATCCCCGTGATCATCCTCACCGTGCGGCAGTCGGCCGAGGACGCCATCCGCGGTCTCGAGCTCGGTGCCCACGACTACCTGCGCAAGCCGGTGCAGCCCGTCGAGCTGGCGGTACGTGTCGCCAGCGCGTTGCGCCTCAAGAACGCGCAGGACGAGCTGCTCGTGCGCAACGTCGAGCTCGAGCACATCAGCCGCACCGACTTCCTGACCGGCCTGCCCAATCGCCGTCACATCGACGACGAGCTCAAGCGGGCGTGTAGCGCGTCGCGCCGGCACGGCCGTCACCTCGGTCTGCTGGTGATCGACATCGACCACTTCAAACAGGTCAACGACCTGGCCGGGCACGCGGCCGGCGACGCCGTCTTGCGCGAGGTGGCGTGGCGGTTGCGGACCGCCCTGCGCCCCGAGGACACCGCGGGCCGGTGGGGTGGCGACGAGTTCCTCGTCATCCTCCCCGACACCGGCGCCGACGGCATCAAGGCGGCCGCCGGCCGCCTCGCCGATGCCATGCACGGCCGCGGCGTCGACATCGGAAGCGGTCGCGACCTCCCCGTGCAGATCAGCATCGGCGGTGCCGTGTACCAGGGCGGCGATCCGACCGACCTGCTCCGTGACGCCGACCGCGCTCTGTACCAGGCCAAGCAGACGCCTCACACCGACCCCGAGCTCCACCCCACCGCGTGACCCCGCGCGAAATCCTCTCCCGACTCGGACAGCGCTACCGGTACCGCCTGGTGGCCATCGTGCTGGTCGTGTCGTTGCCGATCTCGATCCTGCTCGGCGTCGTGCTCACGCGGAAGGCCTCGACCAGTCTGACCGCGAGCACCAGCGACGGGGCCGCCCAGGTCGCCCGCGCCGTTTCACTCCACGTCGAGGACTTCATCTCCGAGCGCAAGGAGAACCTGAGCGTGCTGGCGGCCGAGGCATCGGCCGACCTCGGCGCACCCAGCGTGAGCGCGCTGGCCGAACGCCTCGACAAGACCTACGGCGATTACGACATCCTCGAGGTCACCGACCTGGCCGGCCACGTGCGCGCCGCCAGCCGGGCCGAGGGCACCTTCGACCCAAGCGCGATGCCGTGGTTCCGCACCGTGGCGGGGGGCCAAACCGTGGTGCAGTCACTCGCGGCGACCGACGGCGACCTGCGCTGGCTCCTGGCCGCGCCGGTGCTGGTCGCCGCTGGGACGGTCAGCGGTGCAGTGGTCGCCCAGCTCGACGAGGCTGTGTTGGCCGAGCTCCTCAACCCCGAGGTGAGCAAGGACACGGTGATCGCCGTCGATCCCGACCACCACCTCGTGTACTCGACGGCGTTCGGCAAGGTCGACGGCGCCAACCTGCTCGCCAAGGGGGCGCTGCGGACGACGATCGACAACGAGGCGGTCCGGGCTGCGCTGGCCGGTGACGCAGGCGTCGCGCGCGTCACCCAGAACGGCCGCTCGCTGGTCGCGGGGTACGACCACATCGACGCGCTGGGCTGGGCCCTCGTCGTCGAGCAACCTGCGTCGGTCGCGCTGGCCCCCGTGAACAACCAGCGCCGCGCCGCCGTGGTCCTGGTGCTGCTGGCGTCCGCTCTCGCCATCGCCCTCGCCCTCGTGTTCTCCCGCCGTGAGTCGCGCTACCTGCGTGCGCTCGCCGACTCCAGCCGGTCCGCCTCCACCGAAGTCACCTCCGCCGCGGCCGAGCTGTCGGCGTCGTCGGAGGAGTTGGCCGCCACCACCACCGAGCAGTCCGCCGCGGTCACGGAGGCATCGGCCACCACAGAGGAGCTGGCCCGGGCGTCGGGTTCCATCGCCGACACCGTCGACGAGGTGGCGGCCCAGTCCGCCGAGACGCGCGACAACCTCGAGCAGGCCGAGGCCGACATCGTGGCGTCGTCGGAACGCACCCTGGCCCTGGCCGAGCGAGTG
>JAFATL010000076.1 GCA_019243975.1 Actinomycetota bacterium
TCATCCAGCTCCTCGGTGTGGTGATCCCCAAGCTCGAGCAGTGGCGTGACCAGGGCGCCGTCGGCCAGAAGAAGATCACCCAGGCCACGCGGTATCTCACGATCGCGCTGGCGATCATGCAGTCGACCGGCCTGGCGTTCGTGTTCCACCGGGGCGGCCAGGGCTTCCTGGGCGGTTCCGGCCAGCTCGACGTCGACGTGCTGCCGCACTTCACCGTGCCCCGCGTGCTGTTGGTCGTCCTCACCCTCACCGCCGGCACCGGCATGGTGATGTGGCTGGGCGAGCTCATCACCCAGCGCGGCATCGGTCAGGGCATGTCGATCCTCATCATGACCAACGTGGTCGCCGGTATGCCCTCGGGGGGTGAGTCGGTTCGCCTCGAGGGCGGCAACTTCAAGTTCGCCATCATCCTGCTGATAACCGTCGTGCTCCTTGCGTCGATCGTCTACACCGAACAAGGCCAGCGGCGGATACCCGTGCAGTTCGCCAAACGCGTCGTCGGGAGACGCATGTACGGCGGCCAGAGCACCTACATCCCGCTGAAGGTGAACCAGGCGGGCGTCATCCCGATCATCTTCGCCAGCTCCGTCCTCTACTTCCCGGTGCTGCTGTCGAACGTCGTGCCCTGGGTCGGCGTGCGCAACTGGATCAGCACCGAGCTGGCCACACCCACCCACGCGCCGTACATCGCCATCTACGGCATCCTGATCATCGCCTTCACCTACTTCTATACGGCGATCACCTTCGACCCGCACCAGCAGGCCGACATCATCCGCAAGCAGGGCGGTTACATCCCGGGCATCCGTCCCGGGCCTCCGACCGAGCGCTATCTGGCCGGCATCCTCAACCGCATCACGCTTCCCGGTTCGCTCTTCCTCGCCTTCGTGGCGCTCCTGCCGTCGATCTTCCTGGCGGTGTGGCACATCACGAACTACCCGTTCGCGGGCACGACGCTGCTCATCGCCGTCGGCGTGATCCTGGAAACCATGAAGCAGATCGACAGCCAGCTGATGATGCGCAATTACGAGGGGTTCCTCAAGTAGTTGGTCCCCGGCGCGCGGTTGGTTCTCCTCGGCAAGCAGGGGGCCGGCAAGGGCACGCAGTGCACTCGCCTGGCTCTTCACTACATCGTCCCCCACATCTCCACGGGTGACATCTTCCGGGCCGCGGTCCGGGCGGGGACGGAGTTCGGGAAGAAGGCGCGCGAGTACATGGACGCGGGCGAGCTGGTGCCCGACGAGGTTGTCATCGGCGTCGTGAAGGAACGGCTCGACCAGGACGACACCAAGACCCGAGGCTTCGTGCTCGACGGGTTCCCGCGCACCGTGCACCAGGCCGATGCCCTCGACACCGTGCTGGCGCCCCGAGGCCTCGACCTGGCCATCGACCTCGAGGTCGACACCACGGTCGTCCTGCAGCGCCTGGCCAGCCGGCGGGTGTGCGTGAACTGCGGCGCCAACTACTCCGTCGACTCGCCGCCCAAGGTCAACTGGACGTGCGACATCTGCGGCAACGAGGTGATCCAGCGGGCCGACGACACCGAGGGTGCCATCAAGCGGCGGCTCGACCTGTACGAGGAGCAGACCGCGCCCCTCATCGCCTGGTACCTCGAGCGCGACAAGCTGGTCGCCGTCAACGGCGAGGGCCACCCCGACACCGTCACCAACCGGCTCATACGCGCCATCGACCACCGCCGCGAACCGCAGGGGTAGCCCGGTGAAGCGCACGGCCGACGAACTCAAGAAGATGCGCAAGGCGGGGCGGGTGGTGGCCGAGATGCACGCCGCCACCCGGGCGGCGGCCAAGCCGGGGGTGACCACGCTCGACCTCGACCAGGTGGCCCGCGACGTCCTCGAGAAGCGCAATGCGCGGTCGAACTTCCTCAACTACCACGGGTTCCCGGCCGTGATCTGCACCTCGCCCAACGACATGATCGTGCACGGGATCCCCGGGCCCTACCGGCTGGAGGAGGGCGACATCCTCTCCATCGACTGCGGGGCGATCATCGAGGGCTACCACGGCGACGCCGCCTTCACGATGGCCATCGGGGAAGTCACGCCCGAGGCCGAGAAGCTCATCCGGGTCACCGAGGAGAGCCTGGAGGCCGGCATCGCCCAGATGGTCGACGGCAACCGCCTGTCCGACATCGGTCACGCCGTCCAGACAGTGGCCGAGGGGGCCGGCTTCTCGGTGGTGCGGGAGTACGTGGGCCACGCCATCGGCACGGCCATGCACGAGGAGCCCCAGGTGCCCAACTACGGGTCGCCGGGGAAGGGCATCAAGCTGCGGGCGGGGATGGTGTTCGCCGTCGAGCCCATGGTCAACGCCGGCAAGCCCGGCACCCGCCTGCTCGACGACGGCTGGAGCGTGGTGACCGCCGACGGCAGCCTGTCCGCCCACTTCGAACACACCATCGCCATCACCGACAGCGGTCCCGAAGTGTTCACCAAGCTGTGAGAGCGGGCGTCCTGACCTGCCCTTTTACGACTGGGCACGGTTCCGCTATCCTGATTGTTCGCTCTTTGGCGGCTCGCGCCTTGAAACGCGGCCCCAGGGCGGTCCAGAAGTTCTAGTCGGAGGTCCACCTGCCCAAACCGAAGGAAGATGCGATCGTGCTCGAGGGGACGGTGAAGGAACCGTTGCCCAACGCCATGTTCAAGGTCGAGCTCGAGAACGGCCACGTCGTGTTGGCCCATAGCTCCGGGAAGATGCGCATGCACCGCATCCGCATCCTGCCGGGCGACAAGGTGCAGGTAGAGATCACCCCGTACGACCTCACCCGAGGTCGGATCACCTATCGCTACAAGTAAGGCGAACTGATGAAGGTACGACCCAGCGTCAAGAAGATGTGCGAGAAGTGCAAGGTCATCCGGCGGCACGGCCGCGTCCAGGTGATCTGCACCAACCCGCGCCACAAGCAGCGGCAGGGATAGGAGCCCCATGGCCCGTATTGCCGGGGTCGACATTCCCCGCGAGAAGCGACTCGAGATCTCACTGACATACGTGTTCGGCATCGGCCGCACCACGTCGCAGAAGGTGTGCGACGAGAACGGCATCGATCGCAACACGCGCGTGCGCGACCTCACCGACGAGGAGGTGGCGCGTCTCCGCAACTGGATCGACGCCAACCTCAAGGTCGAGGGTGACCTGCGCCGCGACATCCAGCAGGACATCAAGCGCAAGATGGAGATCGGCTCCTACCAGGGCATCCGTCACCGCCGCGGTCTTCCCGTCCGCGGGCAGCGCACCCACACCAATGCCCGCACGAGGAAGGGTCCGAAGAAGACGGTGGCCGGTAAGAAGAAGGTGCGCAAGTAATGGCGAAGCCGAAGCCGGGCGGTCGCCGTCCGCGCAAGCGCGAGCGCAAGAACGTCACCCACGGGGTGGCGCACATCAAGAGCTCGTTCAACAACACGATCGTCGCCATCACCGACCTCGAGGGCAACGTGCTGTCGTGGGCCTCCGCCGGCAACGTCGGCTTCAAGGGCTCGCGCAAGTCCACGCCGTTCGCGGCGCAGCTGGCCGCCGAGGCGTGCGCCCGGCGGGCCATGGAGCACGGCGTGCGCAAGGTCGACGTGCTGGTGAAGGGCCCGGGCTCGGGCCGGGAGACCGCCATCCGCTCGCTGATGAACACGGGCATCGAGGTGGCCGGCATCAAGGACGTCACTCCCATCCCGCACAACGGCTGCCGGCCCAAGAAGCGGAGGCGCGTGTAATGGCCCGCTACACCGGACCCGTCTGCCGCCTGTGCCGGCGGGAGAAGATGAAGCTGTTCCTCAAGGGCCCCAAGTGCGACTCGATGAAGTGCCCGATCGAGCGCCGCCCGTACCCGCCCGGCGAGCACGGCCGTGACCGCATGCGTCAGGGGTCGGAGTACCTCACCCAGCTTCGCGAGAAGCAGAAGGCGCGCCGCATCTACGGCCTGCTCGAGAAGCAGTTCGCCAACCTCTACGAAGAGGCCACGCGCCAGCAGGGCATCACCGGCGAGAACCTCCTGCGCATGCTCGAGCTGCGGCTCGACAACGCGGTGTTCCGCGCCGGCTGGGCCGCCAGCCGCAACCAGGCCCGCCAGTTCGTGCGCCACAGCCACGTGCTCGTCAACGGCCGCCGCGTCAACATCCCCAGCTACCGCCTGCGCAAGGGCGATGTCATCGCCCTCAAGGAGAAGTCGCGGGGGATGATCGTCGTCCGCCACAACGTCGACACCCTCGATCGCCAGGTCCCGCCGTGGCTCGAGGCCGGTGCCGAAGGGTTCGAGGTCACCGTGCGCGACCTGCCCCTGCGTGAGCACATCGACGTACCCGTGCGCGAGCAGCTCATCGTCGAGCTCTACTCGAAGTAACTCTGAAGGAGTCATTGCTTTGCTGATCATCCAGCGACCGACTGTCGAAGCCATTTCCGAGGAGGAGGGCAACCG
>JAFATL010000212.1 GCA_019243975.1 Actinomycetota bacterium
GGACCGAGGAGCACGTTCGAGCTGAGGATCTCGTTGGCGCACTGCAGGAGGGTGCCCGGATGGGCCACGGCCCCCGCCTTGTAGACGGGCAGGTCCTCGCCGATGAGGGCGAGGAACACGTCGGCCAGTTCGCCGTGGAAGCCGGCCGGCGGCAGGGAGCCGAGCGTTGCGCCGCTCGGCAGCGCTTCAAACGAGGCCGGTGGGCGCTGGTCGCGTGGCGGCAACGGCGCGGTGGGGTAATCGGCGACGTCAAACGAGGAAGCGACGGCTCGCGTGGCCGTCCCCGTCGCCGCCACCGTGCCGTCGTCGGAGCGCACGGCGAGCTCCAGCTGGCCGTCCCCGACTTCGGTCGCTTCCACCACGATCTCGTGCCCGTCGTAGACGGGCAGGGCGAAGCGCGCCGACATGGCGCCGCCCTCCAGCCACGCTTGGCCCCACCGCTCAGCGACTGGGTGCGTCATGTAGGCGAACACCGTCACGCCCGGCACCAGCCCGCCGCGGAACCCGTACTGCTGCGCGACGTCGTCGCTGTGGATGCGGTTGGCGGATTCAGTGTGATGGTTGCGCGCGACAACGCGATAGGTGTCCACGCCGCACTCTAGGTTTTGGCCGCGCCTGACGACGGGCTAGTGGGTGCCGTCCTCGGGCAACGTCTTCGGGTAGTCGGGCGCCGGGTTGCCGTAGGGATCCTTGGCCACGCCGCACCAGGCGTTGTACTGCGAGCCGTTGGTCTCCCAGTTGGGCGCCAACTGGTTGGGCCACGTGAGGTAGTGGCGCATGCAGTCCGGGTACTCGATGAAGCCCTTCACCTTCTCGGGCATCGGCGAGGTCCAGTCGGGCTTCCAACGCCACTCGACGGCGTCGACGACGAAGCCGTACTTGCCCGGGCCGGCACCGACCAAGGCCGGCCGCGGGTCGCTGGTCGGGCCGTTGCCGCCGTAGCGCGTGGTCGGGAAGTGTTGCAGGCCCGCGGTCACGTTCTGGGGCGTGAGGTCGGGCCCGGCGAACAACATGCCGCCGATGAGCGGGAGCATCGTGTAGTACCACGTGACCAACTCGGTCGGCGCCTTGCAGTAGTGCTCGACGGCCGCGTTCTTGTTGTTGCCATTCGCGTCGGCGCGGCTCATGCCGGTCTCCGACGACGGGTCGCACGGCTTGCCGTCCGGCGCCGTCAGGTGGAAGGCGTGGTACATCCAGAACGGGTCGCCGGCGCCGAAGCCGAAGCCGCCGTACACGCCGAGGTTGCTGGTGCCGTAGTCACCGGCGGTCTCGGTCTGGTCGTACAGGCGCTGCACGGTGTTGGAGTCCTCGTAGCCGAAGCTGCTGAACACCCACTCGGGGTACCAGTTCTGGCCCTTGGCGGCGGCCAGCTGGAACAGCGGCTGGATGGGCTCGGTGAGCATGAGGACCGTCGTGACGTTGGCCAGCTTGAGCTGCACGATCAGGTTCGGGTCGTCCTGCTGGGCCTGCGAGAAGTTGGTGCCGTCGTACTCGACCTCCTTGGCGATGATGTTCCCGCCGCAGTACTGGTTGAGGTAGCCCTTGAACTCGTCGGCCAGGCGCTTGTGGCTCGGGTCGTTGGTGTGCACGAGGCCGAACACGCGCTTCTTCGGATCGGTGACCGTGGGAGCGCGGCCGGGGACGGCGTTGGGACCGCGCAGCTTCGAGCACACGTAGCTCGCCCACTCACGGGTGAGCGTCGAGCCGGTGGCGAACTGCGTCCACGCGTAGGGCGCGAAGCGCGAGTAGTCCTGGTCGGTCAGCCACAGGGTGCCGAAGTGCATGGGCCGGTGGTCGGCCGGGATGGTGTTGAGAGCGGCGGCCATGTTGTACGCGCCGATCGGCGACGCGCCCTCGGTGGCGCCGTCGTTGAACACGACGAACGCGTGGTCCTCGTTGGCGGCCTGCTTGGCGGCAGCCGTCGTCTTGTCGGGGCACTGGTTGGAGCCACCGTCGATGAGCTTGCCGACCAGGTGACGACCGAAGAACTGGTTGTTGGGGTCGTTGCCCATCAACTTGCGGATCTCGGGCGCGTAGTTGGCCGCGTCGTACGCGTGCGCGTTCCAGTACTTGACCATGAGGTCGATCGACTCCTTGACCTCGGTCGTGACGTCGCCCTGGGTGCGGGGCGCCGCCCGGTAGAAGCGCTTCGAGTTGGGGAGGGCGCCGCCCGCGGCGGTGACCGCGTTGACCACGCTCACGCCGCAGCTCTGGGCGTCGTAGGAGAAGTCGAGCTGGATCGTGTTCTCGCCCACGCCCGAGTAGTACGGCTTGCGCCGCACCGTCGATTGGGGCTTGAGCAGCGCCCCCACGGCCCGGGCCTGGGCGTCGTCGACGCCGCCGCCGGAGATGGCGCCGCTGGGGTTGGTGGTCGCCTTGCGTGCGGTCACCTTGGCGTTGGCGGCCGCCTGCTGGGCGATGGTCGTGGGCGCCTCGGACGTGACCGGGGCTGCGACGTCAGGCGTCGTGGCCTTGGTCTTGGTGCCGACCGCCTGCTTGGCCGGCTTGGAACACCCGGCCGCGACCATCCCGACAAGCACCAGGACGGCAAGAGAACGAAGGACCGAACGAGACATGGCTCCCCCCAGCTCGAGGTAGGTGCGCAAGAAGTTCGCCTTTGCCCCGTTCTTCTCCTTTTTCCCGTACCTCCAGTTTCGGAAGGATTCGGCCGCTTGGGGCCGAATCACTCATCGAACGCTGCATCGGTTGCAGACACCGTCGTCGAACTGAGGGGATCGGGTGCGGGGAGTCGCGCTGTCGAGGAAGAACCTGGGGGCGCCCCTGGCGTTCCTGGCCGGGTTCGTTGTCGTCGTGCTCGTGGGCAAGGGCGTCAACGGGTTCCTGATCAACGGCATGAAACAGGTGGTGCCCAACGGCATCCTCCTGCAGGGCATCGTGCTGGGCGCCCTGAACGGGCTGCTCGCCATGGGCCTGGTGCTCATCTACCGCACGAACCGCATCATCAACTTCGCTCAGGGTGAGCTCGGGGCGTTCTCGGCGACGCTGGCCGGCGAGCTGGTCCAGCGCTTCCACTGGCCCTTCTACGCGGCGGTCGTTGTCGGACTGTTGGCCGCCGTTGGTTCGAGTGCGCTGGTCGAGATCGCCGTCATCCGCCGGTTCGCCAAGGCCCCGCGCCTGATTCTGACGGTGGCCACGATCGGCGTGTTCCAGATCTTCGGCGCCATCGAGCTGGCCATCCCGGCGCTGCTCAACAAGGACACCAAGCTGCGGGTGGGCTTCCAGACGCCGCTGTCGTTCAAGTTCCAGTTCGGCAAGGTGTTCTTCACCGGCGACCACCTCGAGGTGCTCGTCGTGACGCCCCTGGTGATCCTCGGGCTGGTCTGGTTCCTGCGCAACACCGGCTACGGCCTGGCCGCCCGGGCCGCCGCCGAGGACGGTGACCGGGCTCGCCTGCTCGGCATCAAGGTCAAGCGGGTGTCGCTGATCGTGTGGACGATCGCCGGCTTCCTCTCCGCCCTCACCGCGATCCTGCAGGCGCCGATCACCGGCTTCCAGTTCGGCGCCCTGGGCGGGTTCACGCTGTTGCTGCGGGCGCTCACCGCCGGCGTCATCGCCCGCATGGAGAGCCTGCCGATCGCGTTCGGCGCGGCGGTGCTGCTCACCACCGCGCAGCAGACGCTCTTCTTCGGGACGGGGCGCACCGGGCCCGACAACGGGCTGCTGCTGCTGGTGATCATCGTGGCCCTGCTCGTGCAGCGCCGGCGCCTCGGTCGCCTCGAGGGCGGCAGCTCCACGTGGCAGGCGGTGCAGGAGGTGCGGCCGGTGCCGAACGAGCTGCGGCGCCTGCCCGAGATCCGCGTGGCCCGCTGGGGCTTGGCCGCCATCGGCCTCGGCGTGCTGGCGGTACTGCCCTACGTCATCCCGCTGAGCAAGGCCAGCCTCGTGTCGGTGATCATGATCTACGCCGTCGTCGGCGTGTCGCTCGTGATCCTCACCGGGTGGAGCGGCAACGTTTCGCTCGGCCAGTGGGCGCTCGTCGGCCTGGGCGCGTTGATCGCGTCGAAGATGGCGACGGCCGCCGCGCCCCAGGACTTCTTCGTCATCCTGCTGGTGTCGGGCCTGGCCGGTGCGCTCGTGGCGGTGGTCATCGGCCTGCCCGCGTTGCGCATCAAGGGACTGTTCCTCGGCGTCACCACACTCGCCTTCGCGTTGGCGGCGGGCGGCTGGTTCTTCAGCTTCAAGCAGCTCACCTCCAACGCCGGCATCCAGCGGCCGCTGCTGTTCGGCTCGATCAACATCTCGGGCGAGCGCGCCTTCTACTTCCTGTGTCTGGTGTTCCTCGTGCTCGCATTGCTAGTCGCCCGCAACCTGCGCAAGTCGCGGTTCGGCCGGGTGCTGATCGCCATGCGCGACAACGAGAAGAACGCGCAGGCCTACGGCGTGCCGTTCGTGCAGACGAAGCTCGTGGCCTTCGCGGTGTCGGGCTTCATGGCCGCGCTGGCAGGCGGGCTGTACGCCTACCACCAGCAGCAGATCCGGGCCGACCGCTTTCCGGCCGACGTGTCGCTGCTGATCTTCTCCATGGTCGTGATCGGCGGCATGGGGTCGATCGGCGGTGCCGTGCTGGGCGCCGCCTTCGTGCGGGGCACGCAGTACTTCCTGCCCGCCCAATGGCAGCTCATGGTGACTGGCTTCGGCATGCTGCTGCTGCTGTGGATCTTCCCGGGCGGCCTCGGGCAGATCATGTACGCCTTGCGTGACCGCTACCTCAAGTGGGTGGCGGACAGACGCGGTGTGCTCGTGCCGAGCCTCATCGCCGACAAGCGCGTCGTCGACGACGAGATACTCGAACACGTCGAGGAAGAACCACCACCGATCCTCGACGACGAGCCTGAGTTGGTGACGACATGAACGTCGTGACGCGCTGGGCGCGCAAGCCGTTCGAGGACGTGACGAGCGGGATGCTGATCTTCCCGCTGGTCGTGCTGTTCCTCCTCTACTTCTTCGACGAGTTCGACACCGCCGCGTTCGGCACGCTCGCCCCCGAGATCCAGAAGTCGTTCCACCTCACCGACAAGGCGTTCGGCCTCGTCGTGATCATGAACGTGTCGGTGGTGCTGCTGGCCGCCATCCCGCTCGGCTACTGGGGCGACCGCCTGCCCCGCACGAAGCTGGTCGTGGCCGGCGCCGTGCTGGCAGGGCTGTTCTCGTTCGGCACCGGTATCGCCGTCGGTGTCGGCCTGCTGTTCCTCATGCGTATCGGCAACGGCGTCGGCGTGATCGTCAACGACCCGATCCACCGTTCTCTGCTGAGCGATTACTACAAGCCCGAGGATCGGCCGCGCGTGTTCGGCATGCACGCCAACGCCACGCGCCTCGGCGGTGTGGTCGGGCCCATGGTCGCCGGCCTGGCCGCGCTGATCGGCGGCTGGCGGCTGGCGTTCATGATCACGACGAGGCCGAACGCCTTGTCGGTGAGGTGGAAC
>JAFATL010000593.1 GCA_019243975.1 Actinomycetota bacterium
CATGTCGATGGCGAACCAGGTGATGCCCTGGTGCTTGGGCACCTCGGCGTTGGTGCGGGCGAGGAGCATGCCGAGGTCGGCGTACTGGCCGCCCGAGGTCCACACCTTCTGGCCGTTGATGATCCACTCCTCGCCGTCCTGCACCGCGCGGGCGGTCAGGCCGGCCAGGTCGGAGCCGGCGCCGGGCTCGCTGAACAGCTGGCACCACGCCTTCTGGCCGGTGACGATGTCGCGCACGTAGAGGTCGATCTGCTCCTGGGTGCCGTGGTCGGCGATGGTCGGACCGGCGAGGAGCAGCCCCAGTCCGGCCGGCGCGCCCAACGCACCGAACTCGGCGATCTCCTGGGCGACGCGCACCGCGGTGCTGCGGGCCAGCCCTCGGCCGTACGCGTTGGTGGGCAGGCCGGGCGCCGACCAACCGGCCAGGCCCAGGCGCTCCCACCACTCGCCGACGGTCAGGTCGGCGTCCCAGTTGTCCTGCAGCCAGGCCCGAAGCTCCTCGAGGACGCTGGTGGCGTCGTCGGCCTTCGTCTCCGCGATCGATGTCATGCCGTCTCCCTCATGTTCCGGGTCAGGTTACCAACGACCGACCCGGATCCGACCAGTCCGGGGCCGCGCAACCAGCTGGCAACGGCCTTGTCACCTCCTGTCCGTAGGGTGCGAAGCGAGGCAGCGCACTGGGGGCATGCCTCAGGAGGCGACAACATGTTCAAGTCGATCGTGGTTGGGAGCGACGGGAGCCACACGTCGAGCCTGGCCGTGCAGCGGGCCGCCGAGCTGGCCAAGACGTGCGACGCGCAGCTGCACATCGTCAACGTCTGCAAGCCGACCAGCACGGCGATGGCCGCACCCGAGGCCATGGCCATGGCTGCGCTCTCGCATGTAGGCGAGGACGCCCAGAAGCAGGTGGCCCAAGACCTCGAGCACGCCGCGTCGGTGGCCACGCGTGAAGGCGTCAGGGTGGAGACCCACGGCCGCATTGGCGACCCTGCCTCGGTCATCCTCCAGCTGGCGGAGGACACCAGCGCCGACCTCATCATCGTCGGCAACCGGGGCATGAAGGGTGCTCGCCGCATCCTCGGCAGCGTCCCCAACGCCATTGCCCACCGCGCCGACTGCGCGGTGATGATCGTCCCGACCTTCTAGAGCGTTATTCGTCCAGGCCGACGGGGCGGCCGTCGACGATCTGGTCGAGGTACTCGCTGAGGCCGTAGCCGACGCGGCCGTCGTCGAGGGTCCATTCGGTCATGCCCTCGCTGATGCGCGTGACCATGCCTTCGCGCCGGTTGCGGAGGGGGATCATGGTCATCACCTTGCCGGTGACCTTCCACTCCTGGTCGCCGGAGCGAAGGACCGCCTGGATGGTGTCGTGGTACGAGTCCTCGCCCTTCCAGCCGGTGGAGATCTCGAAGCTGTCGCACAGGCGCAGCGCGGTGCCGTCCCACACGAAGCCACCGCGCGTGCCGTCGCTGTCGCGACGCGCGATGCGCGAGCCCATGAAGCCGAAGTTGGGACCGAAGTTGGCGGTGAGCCACCGGTAGTAGAAGGGCGCCTGCCAGTAGCGGGGGCCCCACGAGTGGTCGCGCAGGCCGAAGCCGTTGACGTCCCACGACTTGTCGCCGACGGTGATGGTGCCGGTACCGGCGATGAGCTGCTCGTAGTGGCCCTTGGCGAACTCCTCGCCCGGCTTCTCGTGTGACTCGTCGGGCTCGCCGCCGAACATGGTGCTGACGCCGGTGTAGGTGAGCTCGACCTTGCCGTCGGCGTAGGGGTTCTCGGTGAACGCCTTCTTGGGGTCGGCCATCTCGAGCGGGTTCTCGAGCATCACGACCTTGCCCTCGTAGGACACCCGCAGCTCCTCGAACGGGCGGATGACCTCGAACTTCATGCCGCCGGCGTCGAAGGCGTCGTTGTTGTCGATCTTGGGGCGCTGGTACATGAAGGCCACGCTGCCGTCGGGCAGGTAGATGCACGTCGTCATCTCGGCCTGGCCCTCGTTGGCCCGGTTGCCCAGGCGGAACCACCCGCCGATGCGATTCGCGGGGTCGAAGATGTTGAAGTACATGGACTCGTTGAAGTTGGGCTCCGGGCCCAACTCGTGCATGTACTCGTCCTGGGGCTCGAGCCGGATTGCCATTTCGGGAGCGTAACCGTCTAAAGTCCCCGAATTCCCGCTCGCCGATCTCTTCTCGCGCGCGCCCTCCCGCTCCTGGCCCTCGTGCCGGCGTTGGTGGTGCTGGGCAGCCAGCCAGCCGGTTTCGGGGTCTTTCGCGCCGCTACACGGGGCCGGCCCACGGCCGCCTTGACGGCACCCACGCCCCGGGCCGAGGCCATCAGCGCACCGGTGACGGCCCCCGCCACCGACGACCACCCCGCCCCTCCGGCCGCCAGCCGCAACCAGGGCCGGCTGGTGCTGGCCTGGCCCGCGCCGGGCATCATCACCAGCCCGTTCGGTGATCACCGCGGCCACCCCGGCATCGACATCGACGGCATCACCGGCGACCCCGTCATCGCCGCCGGGCCCGGCACCGTCACCGGCGCCGGCCCCGCGCCGCAAGGCTTCGGCGGCTACGGCACCATCGTCGCCATCGACCATGGCAACGGGCTCAGCACGTTGTATGCGCACCTGTCGCGCGTCGACGTGGCGACTGGCCAGCACGTGGACGTCGGTCAGCAGATCGGCGCCATCGGCATGACCGGCATCGCCACCGGCGACCACCTGCACTTCGAGGTGCGCGTGCTCAACGTGCCCGTCGACCCGATGCTGTGGCTGTCGAACCGCGGCGTACCGACCTCGAAGCCGATCCCGCCGCAACCGTCGCCCGCGTCGGCGACCACGACGGCGCCGGCGCCGCAGCTCGAGCTGCTCGGCCGGGCCTTCTAAAGCCCCTCGCGCACCCGCGCCTGATAGCGGCGCATCCCGAGGAGCCACCGGTCCTCGTCGTCGGCCTTGCGCTTGACGAAGTCGGCCACCTCGGGGTGGGGGAGGATCAAGAACCGCTCGTCGCGCAGGCCCTGTACGACGGCCTCGGCCACGGTCTCCGGTTCCATGACGCCGCCGGTCGCCAGCACCGCCTGCGCCGCCTCCGCGTCGAGCGTGCTCATCAACATCGGCGTGTTCACGCCCTGCGGGCACAGGCACGACACCTTGATGCCCTGGTCGCCGTGCGTGATCGAGATCCACTCCGCCAGCGCCACCGCCGCGTGCTTGGTGACCGCATACGGCGCCGCGCCCAGGTTGGTGAGGAGCCCCGCCGCCGACGCGGTGTTGAGCAGGTAACCCTCGCCGCGCGCCAGCATCGACGGCAGCACCGCGCGCGCCGCGTACACGTGGGCCATGAGGTTGACCTTCCAGGCCCGCATCCACTCCTCGTCCGACTGGTCGACGTCGCCGCCGATGGCGACGCCCGCGTTCGAACAGAACAGGTCGATGGGCCCGTGGTGCTCCTCCGTACGTTCGACCAGCGACTCGATGTCGGCCTCGACCGATACGTCGGCGCCCACCGCCTCCCCGCCGATCTCCTCGGCGACCTTGGTGGCGCCCTCGGCATCGAAGTCGGCCACGATCACCTTCTTCGGACCTTCGGCGGCGAAGCGGCGGCACATGGCCCGCCCGATGCCGCTTGCCCCACCCGTGACGACGACGA
>JAFATL010000229.1 GCA_019243975.1 Actinomycetota bacterium
CGGCGCCACGCGTTGCGCCCGCAACCAGGGCCACCTTGCCAGAGAGGGCTGCCATGGCGCGGTTGTACTCTGCCGGCGTGCCGGAAGCCGCGCGCGTGCAGGCCAACGTCGAGCGCGAGCTCGTGGAGGGTGTCGACCTGTGCCTGCCCGACGGTCGGCTCAACCCCGATGCCAAGGGGTGGTCGCGTCGTCCCCTGCACCGCGCCAACCTGCACGTGCCGTGGGGCCGGGCGAAGCGGTGGGACTACTGGGCCATCCTGGCCGGCGACGTGGTGGTGTCGAGCGTGTACGCCGACGTCGACTACATCGGCCTGGCCGACGTGTGGTGGGTCGACCTGTCCACGCAGAAGACCGGCGGTCGCGGCATCGTGGCGCCGCTGGCACGCGGCATCGACCTGCCCGAGCGGCCGGGCACGGCGCCGCTACGCGTGCGCCGACGCAACTTCGAGCTGCGCGTCACCGATGACGCCAACGGCACGACGCGCATCACGGCGAGGTGGCGCGAGCGCGACGGCTCACCCGGCTCGCTCGACGCGACCGTCGACCTGCCGGCCGGGCACGAGTCGGTCAACGTCGTGATCCCGTGGGACGACCGTCGGTTCCAGTACACGTCGAAGCACCAGGCTCGCCCGGCCCGCGGCACGTTGACCGTGGGCGACAAGACGCGCTCGCTCGACGACGGGTGGGGCGTGCTCGACGTGGGCCGGGGTCGCTGGCCGTACTCGACGCGATGGAACTGGGGCGGCGGGGCGGGGCACGTGGACACGTCCGCAGGCCAGTCCGTGGTGGGATTGCAGATCGGCGGCAAGTGGACGGCGGGGACCGGCTTCACCGAGAACGGGGTGATCGTCGACGGTGTGGTGACCAAGCTCGGTGACGAGCTCACGTGGGAGTACGACTGGTCACAGCCGCTCCGGTCCTGGCGGGTCGAGGACCCGGGCGGCCGCCTGCGCATCGAGCTGACGCCGCGCTACGACAAGCACACCCGCGTGCCCCTCGGCGTCATGTCGACGGAGACGCACCAGGTCTTCGGCACGTGGTCAGGAACCGTCGTCGACCACCACGGCCGCGAACTTCGCCTCCACGACCTCCAAGGCTTCGCCGAGGAGTCCCGCTCGCGCTGGTAACCCTGGCGTTCTCGCCGCGCAGGTCAGAGCTCGACGGTCATGCAGACGCTGAAGGGGTTGTCCCAGTACTGAGCGAAGGGCGGGCAGCGCGTGAAGCCGGCGCGTTCATACAGCGTGTGCCCCGCCTCGAACGCTGGGCCGGTGCCGGTCTCCAGGCTCACGCGCGTGTAGCCCCGCGCCCGGCCTTCGGCGAGGAGGTGCTCGACAAGCGCGCGTCCGACGCCATCGCGACGCGCCACTTCCTTCACGTGCATCGACTTGAGCTCGCCGTGCGTGTCGTCGAGCTGCTTGAGCGCACCCATGCCGACGAGAACGCCAGCGCGCCGCACGGTGAAGAAGGTGACCGACGGATCGACGAGGCCGTCGAGCTCGAGCGCGTGCACGTGCCCCTCGGGCGTGACGTCGCGGGCGAACGAAAGGTGCGTTGCCAACAGCTCGCGGACGTCGTCCGCGTGTGGATCGTCCACAGCGATGACGAGGTCCGCCCTCACGGGCTGAGGTTACGTCTGGAGGCCGAAGCCGTGGCTGCCGACGATGCGTCCACCCACGGCGACGGGCGGCTCGTCGCACCGCTCGGCGATGTCGGCGGTGAAGGCCTGGAAGGCGGGGAGGTCGGCGAGCGACACAGTGTCGCCACTCCCGTGCTCGACGACGACGTGCACGAACGACACGCCATCCTCCAACCGCATCGACATGTACGAGAACCCCGTGTCGCCCATGCCATTGAGCTCGGCGAACACCTTCTCGACCAGCGCCTGGTTCTCGTCCGCCCGCTCCGGCTTCGTCTTGTACCGCACCACGACATTGGGCATGGCTGTCTCCTCAGTCGGCCTAGGTATTGAGACGATCCTGGCCCCCCGGACTCATCGGTCGCTGGCGGGGCCGTTGATGAGGTACGTGCCGGCGCGGCGGATCTGGTGGTCGAAGAAGGCGTCGTAGTCGTCGATGACGCGGTGGAAGTGGCCGAACAGCTCGTAGCTGATGGCGCCGAACAAGCCGGTCCACAACGAGAGGCCGCGGCTGAGTATCTCGTCGGGGACGCCGGGCGCGGCGAGATCGCGCAAGCGGGCGAGGTCGGCATGGACGGCTCGGGGGACGCGGCTCGTGGGTGCGGTGTCGATCTGTTGGGACGCGACGCCGTCCTCCAAGATGCGCAGCATCACCAGGCTGACGCGCGCGGCCGGGGTGATCGTGTCTTCGGGTG
>JAFATL010000580.1 GCA_019243975.1 Actinomycetota bacterium
CCTCGCCGCGCAGGGCTCCGTCCTGACGAACAAGTACTCCGAGGGGTACCCGGGCCGGCGGTACTACGGCGGCAACTTCGTGGTCGACGACGCCGAGGAGCTCGCCCGCACCCGGGCCTGCGAGCTGTTCGGCGCCGAGCACGCCAACGTGCAGCCGCACTCCGGCGCCAATGCCAACGTCGCCGTGTACCTCGCCCTCCTCGAGGTGGGCGACACCGTGCTGGGCCTCAGCCTCGACCACGGCGGACACCTCACCCACGGCCGCGCCACCAACATCAGCGGCCGGCTCTACAACTTCGTGCCCTACAAGCTGACGCCCAGCGACGAGCGGCTGGACTTCGACCAGATCCGCGACCTGGCGCACGAGCATCGGCCCAAGATGATCGTCGCCGGCGCCACCGCGTACTCGCGCATCATCGACCCCGAGCCGTTCCGGCAGATTTGCGACGAG
Source organism: Actinomycetota bacterium (assembly GCA_019243975.1). Lineage (GTDB taxonomy): Bacteria > Actinomycetota > Acidimicrobiia > Acidimicrobiales > JAFATL01 > JAFATL01. The sequence continues at coordinate 452 of JAFATL010000580.1, forward strand.
GTGGGCGCGCTGTTCATGTTCGACGCCGCCCACGTCGCCGGCCTCATCGCCGGTGGCGTGCACCCCAACCCGGTGCCGTTCGCCGACATCGTCACGTTCACCACCCACAAGACGCTGCGCGGGCCGCGCGGCGGCTGCATCCTCAGCCGGGGCGAGTACGCGGAGGCCATCGACAAGGCGGTCATGCCCGGCCTGCAGGGCGGGCCCCTCGATCACGTGATCGCGGCCAAGGCGGTGGCGTTCCGCGAGGCGTCGCAGCCGTCGTTCGCCGAGTACACCCGCCAGATCCTCACCAACGCCGGGGCCATGGCCGAGGCGCTCGCGGGTCAAGGATTCCGGATCGTGTCGGGCGGCACCGAGAACCACCTCATGGTCGTCGACCTGCAGCCCTTCGACGCCGAGCTGTCGGGCAAGAAGGCCCGCAACGTGCTCGACCGGGCCGGCATCACGCTCAACGAGAACACCGTGCCCGACGACCCCCGGCCGCCCTACATCGGCAGCGGCCTGCGCATCGGCACGCCTGCCACGACGACGCAGGGCATGCGGGAGCCCGAGATGCAGGAGATCGCTGAGCTCATCGGCCGCACGCTGCGGTCGCGTGACGACGAGGCGGAGGTGGCGGCCGTGCGGGAAGAGGTTGCGACCCTCTGTTCCAAGTTCACGCCGTATCCGGACTGAACCGGCTGCCCTAGGTGCTCGCCTACATCGCGATCCTCGCCGTGGCGGCGGTCGCGACGTACCTGTTGATGTTCCCCACCAGGTGGGTGGTCGTGCGGTGGAAGCTGGTCGTGCCGCCGGGCGAGCGGCGCATCCACGAGCGGCCCCTGCCGACGGCGGGCGGCATCGCCATGGCCGCCGCGTTCGTCATCGCCATGGGCGTGGCGTGGCGCGTGCCGCACTTCCACAACATCTTCAAGGGCGCGTCGGCGCCCATCGGCGTGGTGCTGGCGGCGATCATCATCACCGCCGTCGGCTTCTTCGACGACGCCAAGGAAGTCTCGGCCCCGGCCAAGGTCGCCGGTCAGGTGTTCGCGTGCACGCCGCTGTTCTTCCTCGGCATCACCATGTTCTATTTCCGCATCCCGTTTGCGGGCTTCATGGTGCTGTCGAGCGACCTGCAGCCGCTCGTCACCGTGCTGTGGGTGATCGTGATCGCCAACGCCGTCAACCTCATCGACGGTCTCGACGGCCTGGCCGCCGGCATCGTGGCCATTGCCGCGGGCGCGTTCTGCGTGTACGGCCAACGACTGTCGGGCGCCGGTCTGCTCGCCCCCGACAACATCGGCCCGCTGGTCGCGGCCATCGCGTGCGGTGTGTGCATCGGCTTCCTGCCCCACAACTTCCACCCGGCCAAGATCATGATGGGCGACGCCGGCGCGCTGTTCCTCGGCCTGCTGATGGCGGTGTCGACGTCGGTCGTCGGCGGTCGCATCGACAACCCGTTCAGTGGCCAGACGTACTTCTTCTTCGCCCCCCTGTTCATCCCGTTCCTCATCCTCGGCGTGCCGATCATCGACACCGTGTTCGCGGTGTTCCGACGAGCAGCCCGAAGATCGGGTGTGACCACCGCCGACAAGCAGCACCTCCACCACCGGCTCATGAACCTGGGCCACGGGCAGCGGCGGGCCGTGCTCATCCTGTGGGCATGGACGGCGCTGCTCTCGGGCTTCGTGTTGCTGCCGACGTTCACCGACAGCAGCCGCAAGAACACCGCCAACCACTTCATCCCGTTCGGCGTGGCCGCCCTGGGCGTCGCCCTGTACACGCTGTTCCACCCCGGCATCCGCAACCGCACCCCTGCCGCCACCGAGCCGCCGGGACCCCCGACGCTGGTCGTCCTCGAGGACCCGACGCCGGAGGAGCAGTCACCCCCTCCCGCCCCGTTCGACTGGGCGGAGCGCAACCGCTGACCTCACAGGTAATCGTCGCTGCGCGGCGGTAGGCGCAGGATGCAGGTGAAGGGGCTTGTCGCCTAGGTTTCACGAAATTGCGAGCCTGGCTGCGGCCGCAGTAGATTGAGAAAAAATTCACAAGCGGGTGAAGCGCGTGGAGACGGACGGGAAGCGGGAGCTGTACAACGGGTTCGGCAACGCCATGGGACTGGCGGTCGAACTGGCCGGCGCGCCCATCCTCTTCGGGCTGTTCGGCTGGTGGCTCGACCACAAGTTCGGGACCGGCCACCTGCTGTTGATCGTGTTCACGCTCTTCGCGGTGGCCGGCCTGGCCGCCCGCACCTATTACACGTACAGCCACGAGATGGATCAGCACGAGGCGGGGCAGCCGTGGAAGCGAACCTGACCCCCGGCACCAGCCCCGAACCGGTTGAACCGGTCGAGCGCATCATCGCCGCCGACCTGGTCAAGCGAGGGCTGCTGCTGGCGCCGCTCGTGATCGTGGTGTGCGCGCTGATCGACGGCCGCAACGGCGCGCTCACCGCCGCCTTCGCGCTGGTGGTCGTGCTCGCCAACTTCTTCGTGTCGGCCGCCGTCCTCGCGTGGGCCGCGCAGTCGCCGACGCTGCTGATGGCGACGGCCCTCAGCAGCTTCCTCGTCCGCATGGTCACCCTCGGCATCGCCGTGTGGCTCGTGCACGACGAGTCGTGGGTCAGCATCAAGATGCTGGCCATCACCATCCTGGTCACCCACCTCGGGCTGCTGGCGTGGGAGACCCGTTACGTATCCGCCTCGCTGGCCTACCCCGGGCTCAAGCCGAGAAGAGGAGGCGCCTGAGTGCACCACGTACTCGCGCTCGATTTCCCGCCCGTCGCCCACCTGATCCGGTGGCCGAACTTCCTGTTCAAGGACAGCAAGTACTTCGCGGTCAACAAGGTCGTGCTGGAGATGTGGCTCGCCGTCATCCTCGTCGGCGCCTTCTACTTCATCGCTGCCCGCCGCCGGGCCCTCGTGCCGACCGGCGTGCAGAACGTCGCCGAGATGGCGATCGAGTTCGTGCAGAACGGCATCATCCTGCAGACCATGGGCCCCGAGGGCCTGGGTTGGACGCCGTTCATGCTCATGCTGTTCTCGTTCATCTTCGTCCTGAACGTGTTCGAGATCATCCCGTTCCTGCAGATGCCCGTGACGGCGCGCATGGCGTTGCCGATGTTCATGGCCTTGCTGGTGTGGGTGCTCTACAACATCTTCGGCATCGCCAAACAGGGCCCGTGGCACTACCTGAAGAACAGTGTCGCCCCGCCCGGCGTGCCGAAGGCCATGTACCTGCTCGTGGTGCCGATCGAGTTCGTCACGCACTTCTTCGTGAAGCCCTTCGCCCTGGCGCTCCGAGTCTTCGCCAACCTGCTGGCGGGCCACCTCATCCTGATCACCTTCGCCGTGCTCGCTACTGCGCTGTTCACGTCGACGAAGATCGGCGCGGTGCTGCCCGGCGCCCTGCTCATCGCCCTCACCGGCTTCGAGCTGCTGGTGTCGTTCCTGCAGGCGTACATCTTCACGATCTTGACCGCCGTGTTCGTCGGCGGCGCCATGCATCCCGAGCACTAACTAGCCCGAGCATTAACTAGGAGGAGAAAGTGCATCACCTACTGGCAACCCAGGACGCCGGCGAGCTGCTCAAGGGCCTCACCGCCGTCGGCCGTGGCGTTGTGTACGGCGGCGCCGCCATCGGCCCCGGCATCGGCATCGGTCTGGTGGTCGGCAACGCCATCACCGCCATGGCCCGTCAGCCGGAGTCTGCGGGCATGGTCCGCACGACCATGTTCCTCGGCATCGCCTTCACCGAGGCACTCGCCCTCTTCGGGTTCGTGCTCGCGTTCATCATCTCCGGCTAGTCCGGCTCAAGGAGGAAGACCAATGCGCATCAGAGCGCTGGTGGCATCGTTGGCCGTCGTCGGGGTGATGTTCGTCGGCACGGCCGCGCCGGCCATGGCCGCCGAGGCCAAGAAGATCCCCAAGGTCAACGAGGAGTGCATCAAGAAGCTCGAAGACGCGAGCAAGACGCCCGACGACTGCCAGAAGGCGCCGTCGGCGATCGCGCCCGCGACCAACGAGCTCGTGTGGGGCATCATCTCGTTCGTCGTCCTCTTCGCGGCGCTCGCCAAGTTCGCCTACCCGGCGATGAAGAAGGCCATCGAGGACCGCTCCAACAAGATCCGCGACAGCCTCGACGACGCCGAGAAGGTTCGCACCGAGGCGCAGACGATCCTCGAGGACTACCAGCGCCAGCTGGCCGACGCCCGCAACGAGGCGAACCGGATCATCGAGGAAGCGCGCCAGACCGCCGACCAGCTGCGCCAGGACCTGATGCAGCGGGCCGAGCAGGAGGCGTCCGAGCTGCGCCAGCGCACGCAGGAGGAGATGGCCGCGGCCCAGGAGCGCATGCTCTCCGAGCTGCGCACCCATATCCGCGACCTCGCCATTGGCGCCGCCGAGAAGGTCGTCGAGCGCAACCTCGACCGCGACACCAACCTGTCGCTCGTCGACAGCTACATCGAGTCGCTGTCGTCAGGTAGGGCCTAGCGATGCCCGAACGCGACGAGCTGGATTCCGCCTACGCGTCCGCGCTGTTCGAGGTCGCCAAGGCGGAGGGGTCACTGGCCCGGGTCGAGGAGGAGCTCTTCCGCGTGGCTCGCACGCTGGAGGCGTCCGAAGACCTGCGCCAGACGCTGTCCGACCCGGCCATCCCGATCGACCGCAAGCAGGGGATCGTCGCCGATCTCCTGGCCGATCGCGCCTCGCCGGTGACGACGTCGCTCGTCTCGTTCGTGGTCACCGCCGGTCGCTCCCGCGACCTCCCCGCAATCATCGACCGGCTCGTCGAGCGGGCCGCCGAGGAGCGCCAGGAAGCGGTCGCCGAGGTGCGCACTGCTGTCCCGCTCGACGACGCCCGTCGCGACCGGCTGGCCGAGGCGCTCAGCAAGGCGACCGGGAAGAAGGTGTCGGTGAAGGTCATCGTCGATCCCTCGGTGATCGGCGGCGTCGTCGCCCAGGTGGGCGACACCGTGATCGACGGCAGCGTCCGCCGCCGTCTCGAACAACTCAAGGAAGTGCTGTAGCCGATGAGCGACACCACGTTGAACATCAACCCCGACGACATCGCTGCCAGCCTGCGCAAGCGCCTCGAAGGCTTCACGCCTTCGATGGCCGCCGCCCAGGTCGGTCGCGTGGTGGAAGTGGGCGACGGCATCGCGCGCGTGGCCGGCCTGCCCATGGCGTCGGTGAACGAGCTGCTCGAGTTCCACGGCGGGGTCATGGGCATCGCCCTCAACCTCGACGAGGAGACGATCGGCGCCGTGATCCTGGGCGAGGTCGCCCACATCGAGGAAGGCCAGCCCGTGCGGGGCACCGGCCGCATCCTCGAGATCCCGGTCGGCGACGGGCTGCTCGGGCGCGTCGTCAACCCGCTCGGTGAGCCGATCGACGGCAAGGGTCCGATCCCGCAGGACAACATCCGCCGCATCGAGATCCAGGCCCCCGGCGTGGTCGACCGCCAGCCGGTGAAGGAGCCGCTGCAGACCGGCATCAAGGTGATCGACGCCATGACGCCCATCGGGCGCGGTCAGCGCGAGCTGATCATCGGCGACCGCAAGACGGGCAAGACCGCCGTCGCCATGGACGCGATCATCAACCAGAAGGGCCTGGGCGTGAAGTGCATCTACGTCGGTGTGGGCCAGAAGGCCTCCACCGTCGCGGAGCTCGTCGCCACCCTCGAGGCCGCCGGCGCCATGGAGTACACGGTGGTGGTGAACGCGCCGGCGTCCGACCCCTCGCCGTTCAAGTACCTGGCGCCCTACTCCGGCTGCGCCATGGGCCAGCACTGGATGGAGAACAGCGACAGCGCGCTGATCATCTACGACGACCTGTCCAAGCAGGCCGAGGCCTACCGCCAGATGTCGCTGCTGCTGCGCCGCCCGCCGGGGCGCGAGGCGTACCCGGGTGACGTCTTCTACCTGCACAGCCGGCTGCTCGAGCGGGCCGCCAAGCTGTCCGACGCGTTGGGCGGCGGGTCGCTCACCGCCCTGCCGGTCATCGAGACCAAGGCGGGCGATATCTCGGCGTACATCCCGACCAACGTCATCTCCATCACCGACGGCCAGATCTTCCTCGACCTCGACCTGTTCAACTCGGGCGTGCGCCCGGCGATGAACGTGGGCACGAGCGTCTCCCGGGTGGGCGGCAATGCCCAGATCAAGGCCATGAAGGCGGTGGCCGGTGGTCTCAAGCTCGACCTGGCCAACTTCCGTGAGCTGGAGGCGTTCGCCGCCTTCGG
>JAFATL010000649.1 GCA_019243975.1 Actinomycetota bacterium
GACCGAGGCGGCCAAGCGCAAGCGCGAGGCTGAGGAGCAGGCCGCCCAGCGGGAACGCGAGATCGCCCAGCAGACCCGCGAGCGCGAGCAGGCGGCGCGGGAGGCCGAGGCGCGCCGGGCCAAGGTGGTGTCCGTCACCGAGCGCGAGGCGGAGAAGGTCCGCATCCGTGAGGAGCGCGACGCCCTGGCGGTGAAGCGTGAGGCCCTGGCCGCGTCACGCACGGCCGACGTGCTCGAGGACGCCATCGAGCAGAAGAAGGCGAAGCGCAAGTCTTCGTGAGGCTGTCGGTTGCGTCCGCTGCGCAGCGGGTAGCGCGCCGGTCATGAGTCGATGGATCACACGCGCGCTGGTCGGCGTCATGCTCGTCGCCAGCGTGGCGTGTGGGTCGAGCAAGGCCGCGCCCGGCACCGGGCAGACCAACAACAAGAAGGGTCAGGGCGACAGCCCGATCGCGCCGGGGCCGTCGCCGCAAAACACGGTGACCAACAACGCGCCGCGCACGCCCGGTGCCGGCGGCGGGAACGGCGCCGACACCAACGGCGGCTCATCCACGCCGTAAGCGCTTCAAACGGTTTGTCAACGTCGGTTCCGGGTACACGCCGAACATGCTCACCATCATCGTCATCGTGTTGCTCGTACTCCTGCTCACCGGCGGGATCGGATACGGATACCGAGGCCGTCGCTAGAAGACGGTTGAAGTCCCACTGACCAGCGCCGCCGGTTGACCGTCACACCACGCGGGTAGCTCCGCGTTGATGGCCAACCGGTCGGCGCTGGCGACGTGGGTGCGCCTGTGGTGCGCCTGCTTCGTGTTGTGGCTGGTGCTCACGAGCACCGTCGTCGGCAACGAGGTGGTAACCGGCATCTGGGCGGCGGCACTGGCCGCCGGCGCGACGGTGGTGGTGCTGCGGCACGAACCGGCGTCGCGACGGACCGGCACGTGGCCGACCGCACGAATCTTCGCCCGGGTGCCGCTTCGGATCGTCGGCGAGACCGGCGGCCTGGTGCGGGTGCTCGTGCACCGCATGCGCGGTCAACAGCCTCGTAGCCGGTTCGAAGAGATCGCCATCGGGCCCGAGGTCGAAGGGCGGGAGGCGTTGGCGACGATCCTCACGTCGATCTCGCCCAGCCAGTACGTGGTCGGGTTCGACCACGCCCGACGGGTCGCCGTGCTCCATTCGCTCGAACCGCGCGGGCACGCGTCGCTCGACGAGGCGTTGACCGGCCGGTGACGGTGTGGCTCTTGGCGGGGCTGTGCTTGTTGGTGCTCGCCGGTGTGGCGGGCCTCTTCACCTTGCGGGGCGGGCTGGTCGAACGCATCGTCGGCCTGGAGCTGTGCGCCACCCTCGTCACGCTGGCGCTGGTTGCGCTGGCCGAGGGCTTCGACCGCGACGTGTACATCGACCTGGCCGTGGTCACGGTGGCGGCGTCGTTCGTGGGCAGCCTGCTCTACGCCCACGTCACGGAAGCGTGGTGGTGAGATGTCCAACGACATCGCTGCCGTCTTCCTCGCCATCGCCGTCGTGATGGCCGTGCTGTCGGTGCTCGGCGTGGGTCTGATGCGTCGAGCGGAGGATCAGCTCCACTACCTCGTCCCCGTCTCGGTCCTTTCTGCGGCGGCGATGGTGGCGGCCATGGTGAGCGTCGAGGTGTTCGACGCCCGGACTTTGAAGACCATGCTCGTGTTCGCGGTGCTGGCAGTGCTGAACCCCGTGCTCGTGCACGCCACCGCACGCGCTGCCCGCGCTCGTGACGACGAACAGGCCCGCCTGCAGTGACCGCGGCCGTGCAGCTGGTGGCCATGGCGCTGGTGGCGGTGTTCGGTACGGCCCTGGTGCTCACGACCGAGCCCAAGCGCCAGGTCATCGTGAGCGGGCCGTTCTCGCTGTCGCTGATCGTGTTGCTCACCGTGCTGCAGGCGCCCGACGTGGTGCTGTCGGCCGTCGTGGTGGGTCTCATCGGCTACCCGGTGATGGTCCTGTTCGCACTGGCCAAGATCAACAGCCACCAGGTGGAGGAGTGAAGGCGCGGGCGGCCCTGTTCGGGGTCGGGGCGGTGCCCGCCGCCGCCGTCTTGGCGTGGGGGCTCGGTGGTCTCCGCGGCTTCGGGCACGTGCACACGGCCTACGCCGACGCCGTTGTCGCCCTCACCGAACCCGCCCGTCACGCCACCAACGCCATCACCACTGTGGTGATGGATGTGCGGGCCGTCGACACCGCCAGCGAGGAGCTGCTCCTACTGGCGGCGGTGGTGGGCGTGCTGCTCGTGCTGCGCATCACCCCGCGCGACCGCGAGGTGGCCCCCCGCCGCCGGCTCGAGTCGCGGGCGAACGTGCGCGAGTCCTCGGCGGTGGTGGCGACGTGCCGTGCCCTGTTGGCGCCCGCCGCGTTGCTCGGGATCTACGTCGTCATGCACGGCCAGCTCACGCCGGGCGGCGGCTTCCAGGGCGGGGTGCTGCTCGCCGTGCCGTCGGTGCTCGTCTACCTGGGCACCCGTGACCAGAC
>JAFATL010000255.1 GCA_019243975.1 Actinomycetota bacterium
GGCCGACCGGCAGCCGCTGCGCGAGCTGCAGGGCTGGCTGGGCGATCACCTGGACGAAGACCTGTCGGTGAGCGCCCTCGCGGAGCGCGTGAACATGAGCACCCGCACGTTCGCCCGCGCCTTCCGGGCCGAGGTCGGCACCACGCCGGCCGACTACGTCGAGCAGCTGCGGGTGGGCGCCGCCCGCCACTGGCTCGAGACCACCGATCGCGCCATCCCCGAGGTCGCCCGCGCCTGCGGCTTCGGCACCACCGAGACGATGTACCGCGCCTTCAACCGCGCCGTGCGCGTGTCCCCCGCCGAATACCGCCGCCGGTTCAATCACACAGCTCCGCGCCTGAACGGCGCTCCGCGATACGCAGGGGGCCCCACCCCTGCGCGCTCGCGAACGCCCTGATCACGTCCAGCACCCACGAACGGAGACACACATGCAGATCGCCTTCTTCCTCTTCCCGGGTATCACCGCCCTCGACGCCGTCGGTCCCTACGAGGTGCTGCAGCGCCTGCCCGGTGCGGAGGTGGTGTTCTGTGCGACCGAGCCCGGCCCGCAGCGCACCGACAACGGCGCCCTCGCCCTCACCGCCGATGCGTCGATCGACGACGTCACCTCGCCCGACGTCCTGCTGGTGCCCGGCGGGTTCGGCACCCGGGACCTGATGCACGACGAGAAGGTGCTGTCGTGGGTCAGGTCCGTGCACGAAACGACGACGTGGACGACGAGCGTGTGCACGGGCTCACTCGTCCTCGCCGCCGCCGGCCTGCTCGAAGGCCTGGAGGCGACGACCTACTGGAGCCAGCTGCCGACGCTCGAGAAGTACGGCGCCAAGCCCACCGGCCGCCGCGTCGTCGAGCAGGGCAAGATCGTGACCGCCGCCGGTGTGTCGTCGGGCATCGACATGGCCCTCACGCTCGTCGCCCGCATCGCCGGCGACCTGGCCGCCCAGGCCATCCAGCTCGGGATCGAGTACGACCCCCAGCCCCCCTTCGACGCCGGCTCCCCCGAGAAGGCGCCGCCCGAAGCCATCGAGCTCATCCGGGCCATGGTCAATTCGAAGATGGAAGCTCCGGCGTCGTAGGTAGCTCGCCATCAGTGGTCAGGTCGATGGCCATGAGGAAGCCACGGGCGCGTTCGGCGAGGGGGTAGCGGTCGACGATGGCGTCGAAGTCGGGGCCGTGGCCGAAGACCGAGAGGTGGGCCAACTCGTGCACGAGCACGTAGTCGAGGACCCAGCGCGGGAACGCCGCCAGCCGCGACGACACGCGGATGGCGCCGTCGGACGGAGTGCACGAGCCCCAGCGCGACTGCTGGTTGTCGGCCCACTTCACTGACGTGGGCCGGCGCAGGTCGTAGGCGGCGCACAGGTCGCGCACGCGGCGGGCCAGGTCGATGCTGTCGGCCCGGGCCCGCTTGCGCATGCGCTCGGTCATGACCTCGACCCAGTGCGCCTCCTCGGCCTTGCTCATGTTGGCCGGGATGGAGATGCGCACGACGTCGCCGCGATGGAGGGCCTGCACGGTCTTGCGCCGGCGCTTCGACCGCACGACCTCGACCGTGAACATCGGGCCACCCGGCGGCGCGTCGAGCGCGTCAACTGCGTCGAGCGGTTCGAACGAGTCGGGCTCGAAGAGCTGCGGTTCGCTCACCCCGGAAGCGCGGTCGTCGTCCACCCCGCCATTGTGGCCGAGGGGTGAGACAACTTCGGACCACTGTCACATTGGCTCGCTCCGGGTTTCACCCTGCGCTCGCTGCGCTCAGAACCCCTGAGGGGTCCCCCTTGAGCGCACCAACCCGCCGCTTCCAGACGGCGAGAGCGGCGATGGCGACCAACGCGAAGACCTGTGTCTCCAGCGTCGACCAGCGCAGCGGCAGCCCGAGCAGGCCGTGGGCCGAACCCATGCTGTACGCAACGAACAGCAACGAGGCGTAGACGAACGCCACCCGCGACAGCACCGTCTGCGGACGGAGGGCGAGCAGCGGCAGCGCCCAACCGACGTACCAGGGCATGACGTAGGGCGCGGCCAGCAGGTACGCAAGCAGGAACGCCCCCATCACGACCGACGGTGAGGAGTCGAGGTGCCACCGCCGCCCCACCACCAGCACCACGACGCCGATGACGAGCGTGGACAGTTCGGAGATGGCGAGATGCGGGTCTCGCGCCGTGACCATGGCCCAGATCGACGCGTGGCTCCAATGCGTGGCCGCATCGCGCAGCGGCTGCACGGCGGCCATGCCCCCGGCGGCCAGGTAGGCAACACCGACGAGCGCGCCCATGGTCGCGGTCATGGCGAACACCGCTCGCCGTTCCCATCGGCGCCACGCCCACACCACCGCCGCCACCGCCGCCAGCAGCGCGGTTGCTTTCACCAACCCGGCCGCGGCGAGCAGCACGCCTACGGCGACGGGCCGGCGCTCCTGCAGCTTGAACACCGCCGCCAGCATGGAGGCGCCGACCAGGAGGTCGTTGTGCCCGCCGTTGACGATGCCCACGACGACGACGGGGTTGAGCACCAGCAACGCAATGGCCAACGGCGACGCGCCCCGACGCCACAGCATCCGGGCAATCGCGACGAGCGCCACTGCGGCCAGGCCTTGGAACGCGACGCGCGCCAACAGGGTCGACGCGCCTGCCCCCGCCATCAACACTGCCGACACCGCCGTGAACAGGGGGCCGTAAACCGACGGCGTGTGGCGCCACCCCACCCGCTGGTAAATCGGGTCGTGGGGGAACTGCTTGGGGAGGTGGGTGTACGGGCTCACGTGGTAGTGCGCCACCATCCGCCCGTACATGGCGTAGGACCAGACGTCCTGCGACAGATGGACGGGTCGGACGACCGCCAGGACGATCAGCGGCGCCCCGAGCACGGCGACCGTCACCATGCGGACGCCGGCGCGCCAGGCCGGCACCACCGCCACCGCGGCCAGGGGCACGAGCGCGCCGACGAGCAGCTCGAGCGAGGTCACGGGACGAAGACGCGTTCCCACCAGCAGGGCGCCGGTCGCGACTGCTGAGCCGGCGAGGAACGCCTCCCCGATCCGGCCTGTTCGGGTCACGGAGGAAGGGCGCATGTCGAGCGTTGTGGACGGTACCCACCTCACTTGAAAGACAGATGAGGGCCATTTCGCCCTTGTGTCCGGTGAACGGGTGGCAATTGTCATGGCCCGTTCGGTTCATCCGCGCCGATGTCCTCACTGGGAATGGCCCGTTGCCGACAGAAACGAAGGTGAAAGGACGAAGGGGGGACGCCCGACCCACGAAGGTGGGGATCTCCGTCTATCTGGCTGCCACCTTTGGCGCCACCCTGGTCGTCCTCGTGGCCGTGCTCGGCGCCACCAGCGTGGCCACCTACAGCCGGGACCGCAGCGACGCCGCGGCCCGCCTGCAGACCTCGGCCAACACCGAGGCGCAGACGCTGTCGAACTCGCTGCGCAGCACGGTGGCCTACCTGCAGTCGACGGTGAGCGGCCCCGACATCAGCTCCCTCGACCCCGTGCGCTGCACGAACGTCCTTGCCGGCCTGGGCGGCATGGTGCAGGGCGCCAGCATCGCGGTGGTCAAGCCGGACGGAACGCTGATCTGCGGGTCGGACGCCCGCCTGGCCGAGCCCAACCGCTTCGGCCCCCTCGAGGGCTTCCTCGCCAAGGTCGCGTCGTCGACGCAGCCGGTGATCCAGTCACCCGCTTCCGACATCATCACCGGCAACCCTGCCCTGCTGGCTGGTGCGCCGGTCGCGGGCGCCGGCGGCAGCCGGGCCGTGTTCGTGGCGACCCTGCCGTTCAACATGCTCGTGACCGGGCCGACGTCCTCGTTCCCCAAGGACGCGGTCTACACGGTGCTGAGCGCCGACCGGAAGATCGTGCTGACTCGCGTCCCGTCGCCGTCGCACCCGACGGGTACGACCGCGTCGTCCGGCCTGGGACGCAGCCTGCCCGGCAAGTACACGACGGTCCGTGATGTCGACGGCAAGCGCCGCATCATCCGCGACGCGGTCGTCTCCGGCACCGGCTGGCATCTTCTCGTCGGCATGACGCCCGGCACCGCGTTCGCGGGCGCCGACCGGGACATGAACCGCAGTGTCGCCGGCGGCTTGCTGTCGATCGGCTTGCTCGTCGCCCTCGGCCTGTTGCTGCAGCGCCGGCTGGCCCGGCCCGTGCGCCGGCTGCGCGCCACCATCGAGGCAGCGAGCACCGACAACTCCGTGCGGGCCGCGCTCGAGGGCCCGGCCGAAGTGGCCGCCGTGGCCGAGGCGTTCAACTTCACCATCGCCGAGCGCCGTGCCCTCGAGGACCAGCTCGCGCACCAAGCCCTGCATGATCCGCTCACCGATCTGCCCAACCGGGCGCTTCTGTCCGACCGTCTGGCCCAGGCGCTGGCCCGGCAGAAGCGCGACAGCGGACTGGTGGCGGTGGCGTTCATGGACCTCGATCGGTTCAAGCTCATCAACGACTCCCACGGGCACCCGGCCGGCGACCGGCTGCTGGTCTCGCTCGGGCGCCGGTTGAGCACTGCCGTTCGTCCCGCCGACACCGTCGCCCGATTCGGTGGCGACGAGTTCGTCGTGCTGGCCGAAGGCCTGGCATCCCTCGACGAGGCGACAGCGATCGCGGACCGGCTCACCACCGCCCTCAACGCGCCGTTCGACCTCGGCGGCGAGGAGATCTACCTGTCCGGCAGCGTCGGCCTCGCCATCGCGCGCGGTGACGAGTCACCCGACCCCCACGAGCTCATCCGCAACGCCGACGCGGCGATGTACCGCGCCAAGGAGCACTTCCGCGGCGGGTTCGCCATCTACGACGACCACATGCACGAAGGCGTCGTCAACCGGCTGCAGACCGAGCGCGACCTGCACCGAGCGTTGAGCGAGCGCGAGCTGGTCGTGCACTACCAACCCAAGTGCTCGATCCGCACCGGCGAGATCGTCGGGGTCGAGGCGCTGGTGCGGTGGGCCCATCCCACGCGCGGCCTCGTCAACCCCATGGAGTTCATCCCCATCGCTGAAGAGACCGGGCTCATCCAGCCGCTCGGCGAGTGGGTGCTCACCGAAGCGTGCAAGCAGGTGGCCGACTGGCACCGCCGCTTCGGCGTGCCGATCTCGGTGTCGGTCAACCTGTCGGCCCGCCAGTTGGCGCGGCCCGACCTGCCTGACACCGTGGCCCAGGTGCTGGCCGCCACGGGCGTCGATCCCTCGTCGGTATGGCTGGAGGTGACCGAGGGCAGCCTGCTCGGCGACGCCGTCGCCGCCGCCGCGTCCCTCAGTGCAATCCGCGATCTGGGCGTGCGGGTGTCGATCGACGACTTCGGCACCGGCTACTCGTCGCTCGCCTACATGCGGAACCTGCCCATCGACGAGGTGAAGATCGACCGCTCGTTCGTCAGCGACGTTGCCGAGGACCCGACCGCGGCCGCCATCGTCGCCAGCGTGGTCGGTCTGGGCCACGCCCTCGGCCTGGTCGTGGTCGCCGAGGGCGTCGAGACGGCCGCCCAGCTCGACAAGGTCCGCCAAATCGGCTGCGACCTGGCCCAGGGCTTCTACCTGAGCCGGCCCCAGACGGCGGCTGACCTGGGCGCCATGCTCGGCTCGGAGCATCCCAGCGGGCAAATCGGCACCCGCCACTAGCCTGACCTGCCGTCCTCCGGCTCCGGGAAGAAAGTTGCGCGTGCAACGGTTCTACCTTCTGAACTGAGGACTGGGAGGGAAAGAAATGCCCGCGATCACCGTCGACAACCGACTCGAGCTGCCGCGCATCGAGGCACCTGACGCCGCCACCACGGTGGCCCGTCCGGTGGTGTCCGTGACCAGCGCGCCCAGCGGCTACGAGGGCGAGGGCTTCCCGGTCCGGCGCGCCTTCCACGGCGTCGACCTGGCGCTGCTCGACCCGTTCATCCACATGGACCAGATGGGCGAGGTCGACTACGGGCCCGGTGAACCGCGCGGCACCAGTTGGCACCCCCACCGCGGGTTCGAGACCGCCACGTACATCATCGACGGCACCTTCGAGCACCAGGACAATGCCGGTGGCGGCGGGGTCATCACCAACGGCGACACGCAGTGGATGACGGCCGGCGCCGGCATCCAGCACATCGAGCGGCCGCCCGAAAAGCTCGTGCAGACGGGCGGCTTGTTCCACGGCATCCAGCTGTGGGTCAACCTGCCCAGCGCCCAGAAGTGGACGCCGCCCCGCTACCAGGACATCGCCGCCGGCCACCAGGTGCTGCTGTCGTCGCACGACGGCGGTGCCCTGGTCCGGGTCATCGCCGGTGAGGTCGCCGGCCACCGCGGCCCCGGCGTCACCCACACGCCGATGGCGTTCGTGCACGCCACGTTGAGCCCGGGCGGCGAGCTGGTGCTGCCGTGGAACTCGGCGTTCAACGGCCTCGTCTACGCCCTGCGCGGGCGCGGCACCGTGGGTGCGGAGTCCCGTCCGATCGAGCTCGGCCAGCTGGCCGTGTTCGGCGCCGGCGACACCATCCGCATCACCGCCGACAAGACGCAGCCCAGCCACAGCCCCGACCTCGACGTGCTCGTGCTCGGCGGCCGGCCCATCGGGGAGCCCGTCGCCTGGTACGGCCCGTTCGTCATGAACACCAAGGCCGAGATCGAGCAGACGCTGGAGGACTTCCGCGCCGGCCGGCTCGGCGGCATCCCGGCGGAGAGCCTGCACACCTAGTCACCCGCAGGGCTGTAACCACCAGTTCGGGCCCGTCCGCTCGTACCGTTTCGGTATGGACGCAACGGACGGGCCCATCTGGATCGACCTCCTCGACCCCGACGCCGACGCGTTGCGGCGCGTGCTGCCGCAGGAGGTGCACCCGAGCGCCAACGACCGCATGCTGGCGGTGCCCCGCCACGGCGACGAGCCGCGACCGCGGTTGGAGACGCACGGCGACCATCTCTTCGGCGTGCTGGTGGTGCCGATATTCGACCAGACCGCGGCCACCGTCGAACAGCAGGAGATCGACGTGCTCGTCAGCCGCGACCGCATGGTGACCGTCCGCAAGACGCCGCCCACCGGCGAACCCATCGCCCTCGACGGCGTCATGGAAGGCGCCCGCCGCAACAACGCGTCGTCGGGCATGTGCCTGTACCTGTTGTTCGACGACATCGCCGAGCGCTTTCTCTCGCTCATCGACGCGTTCGACGACGGGGTCGACGAGCTGGAGGACGTCGTCGAGGAGTGGCCGGCGGGCAAGCTGCGCGAGCGCATCTCGTCGCTGCGCCACGACATGCTCCACGTGCGGCGGGTGCTGGCCCCGACGCGTGACGCCGCCCGTCAGGTGCTCGACGACCGCGTCGAGCTGGAGGGCGAGGAACTGTTCCCCCGCGAGATCGAGATCCACTTCGCCGACGCCTACGACAAGCTGCTGCGGGCGGCCGACGGTCTCGACCTGTCGCGCGACCTGCTCGCCGGTGTGCGCGACTACCACCAGGCCCAGGTGGCCAACGACCAGAACGAGGTGATGAAGCGGCTCACCGTCATCGCCTCGGTGTTGCTGCTGCCGACGTTCATCGTCGGGCTCTACGGCCAGAACCTCAAGGGCATCCCCGAGTTCGGCTTCCGCTATGGCTACGCGTGGAGCTGGGCGATGATCGTTCTCACGACCATCGCCCAGCTCATCTACTTCCGTCGAAAGAAGTGGATCTGAGGTCGGCTACCGCTGCGCGCCCACCGGGGTCGACGTCGACACCGGCCCGGGAGCCTGCGGCGGGGCCACGCGGGACGCCCAATCGCAGCCAGCGTTGACGCCGCCCTGATAGGCCTGCCTGGCCTCGGACAGCGCATGGTTCATGGCGTTGGCGTCGCCCGCGTCGTAGGCGGCCTGCGCCCGGTT
>JAFATL010000737.1 GCA_019243975.1 Actinomycetota bacterium
GCCGGCGTCGCCGTGCTGATCGCGCTGCTCACGTTGTGCGCCCTGGTCTACGCGTGGCGGCATCTCGAGTCGGGCAGCCACCACCTGCCCGTGCTGATCCTGCTGTTCGAGGGTGGCCTCATCGGTTTCGCCTTGAGCGGCGACCTCTTCATCATGTTCGTGTTCTTCGAGCTGATGAGCGTGGCCGCCTACGCGTTGACGGCGCTGCTCGTGACCGACCGGGGGCCGCTGGAGGGGGCGATCAACTTCGCCGTGATCAACAGCCTGGGCAGCTTCGCCCTGCTGCTCGGCATCGCCCTGCTCTACGCCGACACCGGTGCGCTCAACCTGGCCCAGATGGGCCAGGCACTGGCCGCCCATCCGCCATCGCCGGCGGCCGTGTTGGGCATCGGCCTGGTGACGGTGGGGTTCCTCGTGAAGGCAGCGGTGGTGCCGTTCCACTTCTGGCTGGCCGATGCGCACGCGGTGGCGCCGACGCCCGCGTGCGTCCTGTTCTCCGGTGTCATGGCCGAGATCGGCGTGTTCGGCGTGGCGCGCGTGTACTGGACGGCCTTCGCGGGCGCCGTCGGCCCGCACCAGCACGCCTTCGGCTTGGTGCTGGTCGCGGGTGGGGCGGTGTCGGTGGTGGTCGCGTCGGTGATGTGCTTCAGCCAGCAACACCTCAAACGGCTGCTCGCGTTCTCGACCATCGCCCACGTCGGCATGGTGCTGGTCGGTGTCGGGCTGATGTCGACCGATGGTCTGGCCGGTGCGGCCCTGTACGTGATCGGTCACGGGGCGGTGAAGGCGGCGCTGTTCCTCCTGGCTGGCATCGTGCTGCACCGCACCGGCTCGCTCGACGACGAGTACCTGCGCGGCCGGGCCCGTCACCTCAAAGTGACGGGCGTGTTGTTCGCCATCGGGGGCCTGGCGTTGGCGGGCCTGCCGCCGTTCGGGCTCTCGCTCGGGAAGGGGATGATCGAGGACGCCGGCCATCACTACGCCTGGCTCCCGTGGCTGTTCCTCTTCGGGAGCGCGCTCACGGGCGGTGCGGTGCTGCGGGCGGCCGGGCGCATGTTCCTCGGCCTCGGCCCCGACGAGAGCAATACCGAACCCGCAGACCGCTACGGCGAGTCAGAAGAGGAGCGGGAGACGCGCGACGCGGCCGACCGCACGCCATTCGTGCTCATGGCCCCCGCCGTGGTGCTGCTACTGGTCGGGCTCGCCATCGGGCTGACGCCCCACCTGGCCCAGCACACCGAGACGGTCGCCGGGCAGTTCCGCGACCGCGCTCACTACGCGTCGGCCGTGCTCGACGGCCGCGACGGCCGCATCGCGGTCGAGACGAAGGTGCCCAAGGCGGCGGGCACGTGGTGGTCGCTCGCCAGCGCGTTGAGCGCGGTGGCCGTAGCGGCGGCGGCGTTGTTCCGCCGGCGGATGGTGGACGCGTCGGTGCGCGCTCGCGCCCGTGTGCTGGGCGCCCCCGTGCGGGCGCTGCGGCGCCTGCACGACGGCTACATCGGTGACTACGCGGCCTGGTTCACGGTGGGCTTGGCCTGCGTGTGCGGGAGCTTTGCGCTCCTGGTGCGCTGAAGCATTCGCAGCACCGCCTTCTCGAGCTCGCCCTGCAGCTGCTCGTGGCGGCGGTCGTCGTCGACGAGCCGGATGAGCGACCGGTTGACCGTCTCGCCCGCCTCGTAGCAATCGACGACGCGCGGGTCGATGTACGCCGTGCGGCACACGGTCGGCGTGTTGCCGAGGTAGTTGGCCACCTCGCAGACGGCCCGGCGGATGGCCCGCTTGCGTGAGGTGGGCGCGGTCACGTTGGCCGACACGGCCAAGCCGATGGCCGCCAGCACGGTGGCGTTCCACGTGCGGAAGTCCTTCGCCGAGAACTGCTCACCGGCGTGCTCTTTGATGAACTGGTTGACGTCGTTGGCCTTGAGGTCGACCCACCGGCCGCCCTCCCAAACGGCGAACAGGCGGCGGCCCGTCTTGCGGCGCTTGAGGGCGGCGACCACGGTGGCGACGTCGGCGTCGACGACCGACTGCACCTGGCGCTTGCCGCCCTTGGCCTTGTAGTCGAACGTGACCAGGTCGCCAGCCACGGTGACGTCGGCCTTGCGCATGGTGGCCAGGCCGCGGGTGTCGTTCTCCTTGGCGTACTCCTCGGTGCCGATGCGGAAGAAGCCGAGGTCGAGCAGGCGCACGGCGCAGGCGGTGACGCGCTCGCGGGTGAGGCCGCGCCCGGCCAGGTACTCGTCACACACCTCCCGCAGCCGCGGCAGGGCGCGGGCGAAGTCGAGCATGCGGTCGAACTTCTCGCCGTCGCGGCGCGTGCGCCACTCGTCGTGGTACCGGTACTGGCGCCGGCCCCGGTCGTCGAAGCCGACGGCTTGGATGTGGCCGTTGGGCCGCGGGCAGATCCACACGTCGGTCCACGCCGGCGGCACGGCCAGGGCGCTGATGCGCGCCAGGGTGTCGGCGTCGGTGACCCGCTTGCCCGACGCTGCCCAATAGGTGAAGCCCTTGCCCGCCCGACGCCGGGTGATCCCCGGCGTCGAGCAGTCGCTGTGGGTGAGCCGCAATCCCTACCTGCTCTCGGGCTGGTCCGGTTCCGGCGGCGGGCTGGGCTGCGGGCGGGACGGCTCGGGCGGGTCGGTCACGATCGGATCCTTCGGATCGGATTCCTGAGGCATCACGCCTCCTTCCTTGGTCGTGGGCTTCGTTGCCCTATACCCACCGCCCAAAGCCCCGAACGGCCCCCCCTTATCTGCCGAGCGGCAGCGTCGTCCGGGTGCGGTAGGCCTCCAGCATCTCCTCGCCCGAGCTCTCGGTGTCGTACTCGATGTCCACCCAGTCGAAACGGAGGATGCAGGTGCCGCCGATGACGATGCGGTTCTGCTTTCGGAAGTCACGCCGCCGGGCGAGCGGCGTGGCGTGGACGGACCAGCCATCGACCTCGATCACCAAATCCGCCTCCGGCCAGTAGAAGTCCACCCGGAACTCGCCGTGATCGCCGAACTTCACCTCGACCTGGGGATCCGGCAGTCCGAGTAGAACGCCTGCGGCATCACGTTGGCCCGGTGGACCTTCGCCCCCGACACACGATTGCTGCGCCCGTTGGGCACAGTGAACTCGAGCAGGTCGGGGCTCCGGAGGGAGTTGAGCACCCACATCCAGAGGGCCAGGCGATGGGAGGCGAGGCCGCACGGCGAAGTACGCGGCGATTACCCCCTGCAGGGGCGTGACCGGAACTCGGTTGTCGATGAAGACACGCCGGTACGGACGCCGCCACTCACCTCGCTCGACCATGCCGGCCACCTGGCCTCGGGACATGCCGGCGGTGCGGGTCTGGTCGAGGGTGATCACTCCCTCCTGCTTTCGTGTGTAGATCTGCAGCCCAGAGGCGCACTGCTGCTCACG
>JAFATL010000203.1 GCA_019243975.1 Actinomycetota bacterium
ACCATGTCGACGGCCTCGTCCTCGAGCACCGGGTCGACAGGTTCGATCGAGACGGCGCCACTGCGGTGGCGCACCACGCGAACAGTCATGCCTTCTCCTCCCAACGCCCGACTTCGGGCGCTCCCTGGGGTGGACGGTAAGCCGTCCATGTTTCCGATCGGCAGCGTGACGGTGAATGCGAGCCGAACATCAGATCTGTTCGTTCCCTGTTCACATCACTGTTGAACGTCTGTCATGCCCATCTGATTTCCTCACCGCATGACGTTCTCAACCGGTACTGCAATCGAGGTGGCCAACCGGTTCACGGAGGAGTGGTCGTCCGGCTTCGAGGTGCTCGAGGTCGTCGCCGACGGCTACCGCATCCGCAGGCGCTCCGACGGGACGGTGATTCCCACGACCTTCACCGTCTCGGAGGTGCGCGAGGAGCTACTGGTCAAGCTCTGAGCCCTACGATTCGCCCGTGGGCGGCGAATCGAAGGCGAAGCGGTGGCGGGTCGAGCCCGACGAGAAGGTCGACGTCACCAAGCGCGACCCCAACGACCTCTCCGGTGCGCCCGGCGACCGTGAGGCCACCGAGGCGGCCACCGCCGAGCTGCTCGAGAAGATCGAGGACCTGCAGGAGCGGCTGTGGGCCGAGAACAAGCAGTCACTCCTCGTCGTCCTCCAGGCGATGGACGGCGGCGGCAAGGACGGCACGATCAAGAAGGTCTTCAGCGGCGTCAACCCCCAGGGCTGCCGCGTGACTGCCTTCAAGGAGCCCTCACCGGTCGAGCTGGCCCACGACTTCCTCTGGCGGGTCCACCAGGTCGTGCCGAAGCACGGCGAGATCGCCATCTTCAACCGGTCGCACTACGAGGACGTGCTGATCGTGCGGGTGCACGACATCGTGCCCAAGAAGGTCTGGAAGGAGCGCTACGAGCTGATCTCGAACTTCGAGCGCACCCTCGTCGCGGCCGGTACCACCGTCGTGAAGTTCTTCCTCCACATCTCCAAGGACGAGCAGGCCGACCGCTTCCGCAAGCGGCTGGAGAAGCCGACCAAGCAGTGGAAGTTCCGCGGCGCGGACCTGGCCGAGCGCAAGTTGTGGGACGACTACCAGGACGCCTACAGCGACGCCATCAGCAAGACCTCCACCGACGACGCTCCGTGGTACGTCGTGCCCGCGGACCACAAGTGGTTCCGCGACTGGGTCGTGGCCACCGTGCTGGTCGAGACCCTCGAGCGCATGGACCCGCAGTTCCCCGAGCCCGAGGAGGATTTGAGCTCGATCGTGGTCGAGTAACGCACCCTCTGCGCCCTTTCTCTCATATCGCGGCGTGAACGTCGTCACACTCGGCGCAAACTCTTGTTGCTCAAGCGTTGAACAACGGTAGGAGTACCGCTTGAGCAATCGAGGAGTTGGATGACGAACGCTGAGATGTTCGACGACGAACCGGCCAGCATGCGCGTGACGCGCGCCTTCGCCTTCCTCGACCTGTGCGGCTTCACCGACTTCGTCGACGTGCACGGCGACGAGGCCGCCGTCGAGGAGCTGGCGATACTTCGCGCCAACGTCCGAGCCGTCGCGTCCCGCTGTGGCATCCGCATCGACAAGTGGCTGGGTGACGGCGTGATGCTCGTCGGCGTCGAGCCCCAGCCCCTCATCGAAGCCGTCATGGCCATCGAGGCCCGGACCGCCGGCCACGCCCGTTTGCCCCTCCGGTCCGGCCTGGCCAGCGGGCCGGTCATCATTCTCGAGGGCGACGACTACGTGGGCTCGGCGGTGAACCTGGCGGCGCGGCTGTGCGATCGGGCCCGGGCCCACCAGGTGCTGGCGTCGGCCGAGCTGGCCGAGAACCTGCCCGACGGCGTGAAGAGCAAGCCCATGGCCGGCATGCGGGTGCGCGGCTTCGTGAAGCCGGTGGAGGTCGTCTCGCTGAGCCAGGAAAGCGACGCCGAGCCCTCGCTCATCGAGACCGGAGGCGCGGCCATCGCGTCGCTGTTCGACGCCCTGGTTCGCCGCTCCTAGCGGGCGGCGCCAGAGCTGACCGCTAGTTGCGTCCGGCCAGCACCCGCTGGTCGAGCGTGAGCAGGCGCAGGCCGGCCTGTGTCGTGTCGGCAGCCCTCCGTAGCAACTCCACCGCCGCGTGTGAGGGGACGCCGACGTCGTCCAGTGTGGCGGCCGCCAGCAGGTGGCCTCCCAGGTCGTCGCGGAGGCCAAGGAGTCGGTCGGCGAGGTTGGTCTCGATCCCTCGCTCGATGGCGAGATGGCCCAGCAACGCCTCGACGGAACCGAGCATCTCGCAGGCAAGATCGCGACGTTCGTGGTCGCCCTCGGCCTGGCTCAGCAGATGCTGGGCGACGGCGAGCTGCTCGTGGAGCTCCTGCACGTCCATCACGTCGAGCTCGCTCATATCGTCGCTCCTTGCACGGCAACCGCGGGTGGGTGGCCCAAGTCCCGCACGCGCTTCGTTACGTTCACGGCGTGATCGCCGAGGCGCTCGTAGAAGCGCGCCACCAGGCCCATCTCGATGGCAACGGCGTTCGACATCGATGCCTGCGCCAACTCGGCAGAAAGGTCGACGTGCAGATCGTCGAGCTCGTCGTCGAGTGTCCGCAGCCGCTCGGCGGCGTCGAGGTCGTGGTCGGCGTAGGCGTCGGCAGCCAGTCGCCACAGCTCGACACCGATGCGGCTCATCTCCTCGATGAGGCCGCGCGCCCGGCCCGTGATGACGCGCGCCAATCCTTGCGGTGTCCGCAGGGCGATGTGTTCGACCAAGTCGCCGGATCGCTCGAGCTCCGGGACGATGAGGAGAATCGATACGAGACGCCACACGTCGGGGTCGCCGAGGGGCAGGAGTTGGGCCAACCGACGCTGGACGAGCTCCTCGATCGAGGCCTGCAGCGAGTCGATGAGCTGGTCCTCGGCCACCAGGGCGCGAGCGGTGTCCCGATCGCAGTCGAGGAACGCCGCCGTAGCCGCGGCCAAGCCGCTGTGGACCCGTGCGAAGAGCCGAATCACCTGCTCGTCGATCTCGTCGAGCCGGCGACCGGGCGGAGCGGAAATGGTGTCAGTGGCCATACGGACCTCCTGACCCGAACCTAGGGAGCCCCGCCTGTGGGTATCCAGATGGCTAACCCTGTGGATATCCATATCGCTCAAGTCAGTCGATCGGCGCGCCGACCGCTTCGGGGTGCGCAATCGCCGTAGAAGTGACAACGATCGCCGTTGGGTCACTCGCGCCGCGAGCACCGGAGCGACCGTCGTAGCGGTGGTGGCCACGCTCGCCGTGACTGGCCACGGGGCGCACGACGCAGCTCCTCACCGGCCCCAAGTGTTGGCCGAGACACCCTTCGGTCGGGGCGATGCCGCTGCCGCGGTGGCGCAGACCGTGACCGTCGACCGGGGCGCTGGCGCGTTGACCGTGGCGATGACCTCAACCGGCACGCCCGGAGAGCTCGATATCACCGTTACGGACACCCGAGCGGACGATGTGGGTTGGGAACTAACGACGCCGACCTCTGACGCTCAGCGCACGCCTCACCTGCGAACGACGGCAATCCAGGTGACGCCGTCGTTCTCCGACGCGACGCGGTTCGTCTACACGCAGCGGGTGAGTTCTGGGCACGGACGCGTCGTGGCCGCTGCTCCGGCCGGGCACGGGCTCGGCATCGCTCACATCAGAGCAATCGTGAGCTCGCCCGCTACCCCGCTCTCGGACATCGCGCTTACGGCCGTCTGATCGTCGATCTCGAGTCGTCGACGCAGCCCGCGGCGCTTGATCCGCCGGGCGAGCATCATCGCGAGGTCGCCGACGATGATCGCCACCATCAGGATCAGGAGCCACGGGGTGTCACGGGTCACTGACTCGACATGGATCGGGCGTCCGCCTCCTGACACGGAAACCTCCCAGTAGAACCGTCCCAGGTGCGGGGCCGGCGTTCGGACTTCAACTCGATGAGTCCACGACTGGCCCGCCCCGATGCTCGGAACGGCGGGAAACTCCAGGGTGCGCGTCTGGTCGGTCTTCGACCGTCCAGCCCGACCGTACAAACGAACCCCCGTAAGCGACTCCACCGACGTGTTGCGTACGACGACCGTGACCACATACGTCGTGGGGCCACCCAAGGAGGATCTGACTGCGGCACCGGCGCCGCGCTTCACCCGCGCCACCTTCATCGTGAGCGTCACCGCCGAAAAGTCGGCAGGCGAGACCACGGGCCCGACTGCCACGCCGAGCAGCGTGATAGAGGCATACGCGATCTCCGTCTGCAGCGAGTCAGACGCCCGTAAAACGCACGGACATGTCGTCGGCGGCGCGGTCACCGCGAAAGCGGTGACGGTCTCTGGCGAGAAGCGCGACATAGGAACGCCCTGACTGCCCACGAGATCGCAGTCGGCCGAACCCCGTCTCGCGAGGTTTCCGCAAACAGACAACGTCACTGCGCGCGCCTTCCAGCTGTGGAACTGCACGATGATGTTCTCGCCCGGACGCACGACATTTCGGTCAAGGGTGATCGTGGCTTTGGTCGCCGGATCCGCTTGAGCGGCCGCCACGCTTGCCGTCCATCCGCCCGCGACGAGCAGGACCGCCGCCCATGCCAGCAGGCGCTGTCGTGCTCGCCGCCCCGTCACTGAGGTTGCAGTGAGCGCTCTGAAGTCGACGGCTCGTTGTCATGGCGCTCATACGAACGACGAGCCCTGCGCAACAGGACCACGACGATGACGAGCGCGATGAGGGTGAGCGGGAACGCTATTGAGAGCGAGCCACGCGAGACGGCTTTCGCGGACCGCCCTTCATCGACGGTCGTCGGATACACGTGCGCGTGGGCCGAAGCGATGAACGTCGCGGGAATGCCCTTGAAGTGCGCCTTGACGCGCACTTTCTGACCGGGCAGCACCTCGTCCAGCAGCTTGACCTTCGGTCCCTTCTTCGACCCCAGTCCGAACACGCCCGAGGCGTCCGCTTGCACCTGGCCGCCCAACCGAACGTTGCCCCGATTCTCGACCTCGTACGTGACGTCGACAGGTCCTGACAGCGGGTTCAACCGCGGGTGATACGAGCTGCTGATCTTGCTGATGGCCAGCTGGGGCTGCAGCGGGCCGGCGACCCGCACGTAGAGGCGCGAGCCAGTGCGCCGATTGATGTTGACCAGCTTGCCGCTCGGCCCCGCGCCGAGGGCATCATTCGACGCCAGGATGGCGCCCACGTGGTCTCCCGGTCGAGCCGTCGACGGAATCTTGACGGTGATCGGGAAGGTCGCCTGCTTCTGCGGTGGCAGCGTCAGGTTCGCCTGCGGCAGCACGACCCAGGTGCCGACGTCAGTCGGCTTCTTGGACTCGGGGAGGAGACCGAACTCACCGCCGAGCTCGTTGAACGCGTCAGTCGCGTAGACATGAAACGTCAGCTCTACGTTGCTGTAATTGAACAGCGTGGCCTGGTCAGTGACCACGCTCCCCGGCGCCGCGGAGTACGAGAAGTTCGGCCGGTCGCCGGGCTGGCGCGGGTCGGTCGAGCCCGCCGGAGCCAACGCCCAACTGTTCACGACGGCCCCGGGCGGTGCGTTCTCGGCGCCCGGAGCCGGAGGCGACGTCGTGGTCGTCGTTCTCTTCGACCGTGCCCATGTGGGCGATGCCGTCAGCGTGATCACGGCCGCGACGGCAACGACCGCCATGAGGGTTCGTCGCCAGTCACGCATGCGTGGATCTTCCTTCGGTTGAAACGACCGACCGCGGAAGGTGGGCCGGCTGAACCGGCCCACCTTCTCACGGCGGTGGATTAACGGGTCAAGCCGCGGTGATCGTCAGGGTGCCGGTGTAGAGGCCGTTCCTGGCGAAGATCGGGATCAGGACCTTGATGCGAGCATCGACGGTCGCGATGCCGAGCCCGGAGCCGGCCGCCGCGTGAGCCACCGGATGCGACGTTCCCGCACCACCAGCGGTGTTGGGAGCGACCGCGGGGTCGTTCACGACCGTCTGGTCGTACGGGTTGCCGCTGCCGTCCGTGAACGGTGCGGTGTCGGTGCTGGCGTTCGTCCAGCCCAGCTGGTTGCCGCTGAAGGTCTTGCCGGGACCGGCCGAGAAGGTGCCCATGGTGGCGCTCAGGGTCCAACCGGGATCGGTGTCACGGGAGTCGACCACGGTCACCTGGTTCAGGCGGCCGCTGGCGGCGAAGAACTGTCCAGCGCCGGGACCCGAAGTGACCAACGATGCAGTGCCCAGATCGAGGCTGCAGTGCGTCGGGTACGTCGGGTTGGCCGGGTTGGGGTACTGGCTCGGGTAGTTCGGGTCAGTGCCGCCGGTGCCGCCCGCGCCCAGCGTCGGGC
Organism: Actinomycetota bacterium; assembly: GCA_019243975.1. Classification (GTDB taxonomy): domain Bacteria; phylum Actinomycetota; class Acidimicrobiia; order Acidimicrobiales; family JAFATL01; genus JAFATL01. The sequence continues at coordinate 6,307 of JAFATL010000203.1, forward strand.
CCGAAGGCGTATTGCCACTGGCGTTGCCCGCAGGCGCGTTCGCCGGGAAGCCACCCTGGAAGCCGGTCGAAGCGGCTTCCGCCGGCACGTTGCCGTACTGGCCGCAGACCTGCGTCAGCACGAGAGCGCCGTTGGGGCGGGTCACCGACACGTCCTGCACCAGGATGCTGTTCGAAAGCGGCGCTGCACCTGCCGACGCGCCTTGCGACGTGCCCGCCGCGCCGTAGGTGACCGTGAAGGCGTACTGCTGACCGGGTACGGCCGGCGTGAACGTGTAGTTCGACGTGGCCGAGTTGGCCGTGCTCGCGTGGCCAGCCGACGCCGGGAGGCACGGGCTGGTGGCGGGCTGGGTGCAGATGTCGATGTTGTACTGATCCGTGCCCAACAGCGGAGCGTCGTCCCAGTCGAGCGTGACCGTGTTCGGCGACGGCGTGGCGGTGAGGTTGGTCACCGCGGGCCGCACCGGCGTGGAGCTGAGCTCGTTGGACACCGGACTGTTGCCGACCGAGTTGGTCGAGGTCATCCGCACGAAGTACTGCTGGCCATAGCTCAGGCCGCTGATCGTGCGCGGCGACGTGCAGTTCCCCGACAGACCACCGGCGCCCGAGAACTGCGTGCCGCCGGCGCTCGTGCCGACGAACAGCGTGCAGCTCGTGAGGGCCGGGTTGGCGGCCGGGTTGGTGAACGCCACGTCGATGTGGCCCTGCGTGGCGGTGTTCGTGCCGGCGGTCAGCGACGTGATCGTCGGTGCCGAAGGCGACGTGCCGTTCTGCCAGGTCGCCTGCGCATTGCCGTCAGTCGCCGTGCCGGTGGCAACGGTCATCTGCACGTTCCAGAAGTTGCTCTCCTGAGTCGCCGATGCGCCGCCCAGGGTGCAGGCGATGCCGATGTTGTAGACGCCGGCGGGAATCTGACCGGGCGAGAACACCTGGAAGTTCACGTCGGGGATGTTGATGATCGGGCCGGGACCCGGAGCAGGCGAGGCCGCAGCCGGGACCTGGTTCACGACGGGGTTGGACGTCGTGTCGTACAGGGGCTGGCGGAAGCTGGCGCCGAAGCCGTTCGGCACGGGGCCGGCGGAGTCGAAGGTCAGCGTGGCGGGATCGACGCTGGAGGGGACCATGTAGGTCTGCCAGCGGTAGCCGTCGTTGGGGCCGTCACCGGGGCACGAAGCACCGGCGGGGAGACGCAGCGTCCAGTTCGTCGCGCCGTTGCCCGACTGCAGATTTGCGCCACCACCGGCCGTCTTGATGGTGGCGGCACCCTGCAGGGAGCCGTTGGCGAACGCTGGCGCCGCGGCCATGAGCGGGAGTGCGGCGGCCGACAGAGCGACCGCGACCCCCGCCAGGGCGCGCTTTACCAAGGGGTTCAAGGAACCGTCCTCTCTATGAGCTGTATGGGTTGGTTGTTTGCCGAGAGCCAGGGAGGGCCCGCAGGCCTTCCCCGGGAGACCTAGGACTTAGGACGAGCCGGAGTCGAGACCACGCTGCGTCGAGGTGTCGCCGCAGTTGCTCGGCGTGAGGAAGCCGAAGGAGTTGACGGTCGCCTGGGCGCTGTTTGCACCCGTCTGGCAGATGATCGAGGACGGACCCACGAACAGCGACTTGAGACCCGCGTTGCCCAGACCGGTGACCCGGTTGGTGTCGAACACGTGGTACACGTAGCGGCCGAAGACGCCGTCGTTGTAGAAGGTCGCGTTGGGCGTCATGTTGGGCGCGGAGCCCGACACGGGTGAGCCCAGGTTGGCGCCCGAGCCGTTGTCGCTGATCGAGCCGATCTGCACGCCGGCGCCGAGGGCGCTGGGGGCACGGCCGTTCTGCTGGGCGATCCACGAGGCCGCCGAGTGACCGACGATGTACATGGCGGTAGTACCCATCGCGTCACCCTTGGCCTTGAGGGCGGCACCGCTGTTCTCCTCGATGCGGTTGCCGGTGCCCGCGGCGTTACAGGTCTGGGTGGCGTTGTTCTCCTGGGTCGTGGTGGCGGTGGTCACCGTGTTCCAGAAGCCGAAGGTGCCCGAGCTGGTCTGGATGCCGCAGGGGATGACCAGGGTGCCACCGATGGTCGTGCCGCTCCCCGTCCCGGTCGTATAGATCGAGGTGAGATCGGCCCGGCTCAGGGTGACGGGAGTGGCTCCGCCGACGGTGTAGTAGGCGTAGGACACGCCGTCACGGCCGAACGGGATGTAGGTGAGGGCGGTGCCCGAGGAGCTGCTCAGGCTCGAGGAGCGCGCATAGTCAATGAGACCCGAGACGGGCTTGGGGCCGCCGCAGGCGTCACCGGATACGCCCCAGTTGCCACCGTCGATCGCTCGGCTCAGAGCCTTGCGGCCGGCGCCGGAACCGTTGGGGCGCACGAAGGACGCACCCGGGGCCTTGGGCGAGATGCAGGCGGAGCCGACGGCATCCCAGGACGTGATGACCTGGCGCCCGTTGGCCACAGTGCTGTGGATGGGCGTGTAGTCGATGTCGTTGGTGTAACCCGCCAGCGCGTTGTCGATGTCCTGAACGGTGTCGGAACCGACGGCCACGATCGGGTTCGTGAGCTGCTTCGGATCGGCATGCGCCGCCCCCGAAGTCAGAAACGAACCGAGCCCGAGGCCGCCAGCCGTCAGTAGTGCAGCCGCGATCCTCGAGGCCCTGTTCCTCAACGAGTACATGGGCATGAGCTGTCGTTCGCCCCCTTTTTGGGTGCCAGAGCCCCCGGCGCATTTCGCCAAGGCCGCGAGCACCCCTTCGGCGCCCGCAAGGTCACTCTCTCAGGCCAACTTGGCTCGACGGTTGCCTCTCGGTGAACCCTTGGCGATCCGGGAGAAACTTCGTTCGTGCGGGCGGCGCAGTGGGTACAACTCGCCCTCCCGGCCGGCGACGACGCTTAGCCGAACTGGCCGTTCACGTAAGCGAAGGTTCGCTCGTCCTGGGGCGCGTGGAACATGGCGTCGGTGTCGCCGTACTCCACGATCACCCCCGGCGTCCCTTGTTCAGCGAGGAAGAACGCGCATTGATTGGACACTCGAGCGGCCTGCTGCATGTTGTGGGTGACGATGACGATCGTCACCTCGGAACGCAGCTCGACGATCGTCTGCTCGATCCTCCGCGTTGACGTGGGATCGAGCGCCGAGCAGGGCTCGTCCATGAGTAGGACGCGAGGTCGGATCGCCAAGGCGCGGGCGATACACAGACGCTGCTGTTGCCCGCCCGAGAGAGAACCACCCGGCTGACGCAGGCGATCCTTGACCTCGTTCCACAGACCGGCCTTGCTGAGGCACGACTCGACAACGTCGTCCTTCTCATGTGCGTTGATCTTCGTCCCGGTCAGCCGAAAGCTGGCCACCACGTTGTCGTAGATCGACATGGCCGGAAATGGATTTGGCTTCTGGAAGACCATGCCGATCTGGCGGCGGGCGTCGGTCAGCTTTCGGGATGGGTCGTAGATATCCGTACCGTCGAGCAGCACCTCGCCGGCCAATGACGCGCTCGGGATCATCTCGTGCATGCGGTTGAGGATGCGAAGGAAGGTCGACTTCCCGCAGCCAGAAGGGCCGATGAGCGCAGTCACCTTGCCCGGCGACATGTCAAGTGACACTCGATCCAAAACGTGATGGTTGCCGAACCACGCCGAGATGTTGCGGGCCTCGAGGTCAGCGAGATCCGTCATCGGCGGAGACGAGCCGTTGATGTCGATCGCGGAGACCGAGGGAATGGGCGATGTCGGCTCCGGCTCAGTCGCGATCAGCGCGTCAGCCATTGGGGGTGGCGCCATCGGAGGGGGCGCGGGCGGAGGAGGCGCGATCGGCGCTGCCTGCGGCGGATCCGGGTCGGGCCACGCCAACACCATCGGCTCCCGCGGACTCCCGACGTTCCGCGCTGCATCCAGCGCACGGCGAAAGCGCGCCACGTCGTGAGGCGGCACTGACACACCAAAATCGGAGACACCCGGCACGCCCAGGATCGTCCAGGGCGCATCTTGGCCGTGCACCACCGAGTCGAGATCGCTGTAGAGCCACGACCACTCGTTGCCGGCACCGACCGCCGACACCCCGTCCGCGGTCAAGTTGATGGTGGCGTCCTGCAGATGGACGACATCGATCGGAGCGGCACCGCTGGGGCTGCTGGTCAGCTGCACGACCGACCCGTTCGGGAACGAGCTGATGATGCGATCGGCGACGACCGGCTTGTCAGATGGGGTCATGGACATGGCGGATCCTCGGGTTGGTCACAGCAAATTGGGAAGCAGCTTGGCGGCCTCACCCGACGCGGCGAGACCGACGAACAGCAGGGCTGGGGTGAACACGACCCACGTCTTGGCGCGGTTCCACCGGTGCCAGGCCCAGATGGCGGCGACGACCGCGAGGAGGAGCGCTTGCAGCCAGAACGCCAGGGCCCACAGCGTCGTGGTGTCCGATGACATCAGCTGCTCGTTCGGCGGCAGGGCCCTGGGAGATGGACGCCCACCCGGACCGCCGACCGCCGGGACGTTCAGATCGGCGTCGACCCACAGCACCCCCGACGGCACGAACGCGTGCCCGTCCGCGGTGGCAAGGATCAGTCGCCCCGACCCCGTTTTGAACGGCGGCGGCTGAGGATCGCCGCCACGGCGGACGTCGATCACCCGGTAGTCGAACGCCCCCTGCCCGGTTGTCACGTGGACCTTGGCGCCCGGCTTGAGCTGGTGGATCCGGGCGAACGGTCCGCCGAAGCCGGACAGCCTCCCGGCAACAAGGCTGACGCCGGCCTGCCCGGGCAGCGGCGTGTCGCGGCGATGGCCGGGGGCGGATGTGAGGTTGCCCGAGGTCGTGCCCTCGACCACCACTTGACGCAATCCGATGGAAGGCACCTCGAGGTAGGCAACCGGTGCGCCGAGTGACAGCGCCTTGCCGTCGTGATCGGCCGGGCCGATCGGCGCGACACCTGTGGCCAGCTCCTTACGGAAACGATCGAACAGGCGCTGCTGGGCGGCGCGCTGTTGAAAGGTGCTCATGATGGTGAGCTCGAATGCCAGACCAAGTGACAGCACGCATACGAACACCGCGATGGCCCGGGCCAACTGCTTGCGCGCCGACAGCGGCACGGCGTCACCCGCGGTCCTGATCCGCACCGCGGGCAAGCGACGTGCCGGAGCGGCAACGGCCGTCACTGGCCTGACTCAGCCTGGTCGCCGATCGAGCGCCCAAGACGCACGGCAATCCGCCCGCAGGCCAGCAGGAGTCCGGCCCACAGAGCCATGGTCAACAGGTTCCCGCCCGTCAAGGGCAGCGTCCCACTCGACGCGCCACTCGTTGATCCGCTCGACGCGGCGGACGTCGGGGCGACGGTGAACGGGAAGGTCGCGGTCCGGGAGGCGCCGACGATCGACAACGTGTGCGCGCCGGCTTCGAGCGTCGTGGGCAGCGTGACCGTCTTCGTCACCTTGCCGGTGCTGTCCGCCACTGCGGTACCCAAGGTCACGGGGGTCGACTGCACGATGATTGTCGTGGTCTCCCCCGGGATGAACCCGGTCGCCGAAACCGTGACCTGCTGACCCGGTGCCAGGGTCGCGTTCGCGGCAACCGGATTGCCCGCCGCGTTCACGACCGTCGCCGTTGTCTGGCTACCGGTCGTGGTCGTGGTGGTGCCACCGCTTGCAGCCGTTGTGCTGGTTGTCGTGGACCCGTCTGTGACGGTGGTGCTCGTAGTCGTGGTCGGCCCTGTCGTGGTCGTTGGACCCGTGGTCGTGGTCGTGCCCGGCGACGCCGTCGTCGTTGTTGTCGGAGCAGTCGTCGTGGTGGTGGGCCCAGTAGTCGTCGTCGTGCCCGGAACGGTCGTCGTGGTGGAACCGGTGGTCGTGGTCGTGCCCGGGACAGTCGTTGTCGTCGAACCAGTCGTTGTGGTCGTCGGCCTGGTCGTCGTGGTGGTCGACCCAGTGGTCGTCGTCGTGCCCGGGACGGTCGTGGTGGTGGAGCCCGTGGTCGTGGTCGTCGGCCCAGTCGTTGTGGAAGTCGAGCCCGTCGTCGTGGTCGTGGGAGGCGGCGAGGATGTCGTCGTCCACGTGACTTGTGCCGGGCTATCGGACGCGCTCGTCGCGAAGGTCATCTGCGCGTTCCAGAACGTGTCGAGCTGGTTGGCGTCCGTGGCTGGGCCCTTGGTGCATGCGATGCCGATGTTGTACGTCCCTGCCGGGATGTCGCCGGGTGAATACACCGCGAAGTTGAACGTAGGGATGTTGATGATCGGCCCCGGCCCGCCTGGTGACGTTGCTGCCGCCGTCTGCGCATTGACGTAGGGGTTTGAGTTCTTGTCGAACAGCGGCTCGCTGAAGCTGGATCCCGTGTGCTGCGGGGTCGGGCCGTTGGCGTCGAACTTGAGCGTGCTCGGGTCCACACTCGACGGCACCATGTAGCTCTGCACTCGGTAGCCTGCGTTCGGGCTGTCGCCAGTACACGCGGCGCCGCTCGGCAGCTTCAACGTGAAGTTGGTCGCGCTCCCACCGGATGTCTTGGCTTGCCCGGTGTCGGGATCGACGACGGAGGCCGCACCGCCGTTTGTGGCCGCGCCGGCCGGAAAGAGCCACGCCCACGCGGTGACCGAGAGCATGATGGCCGAGCCAACCGCACCAGAGCGCGCGAACAAGCGAACCCGGCGACGCGTACTCGGGTTGGTCAGGGTCATCGGTCTTCCTCCCGAATGATGGTGACAAGGGGTCGACCCAACAGGATCGCTATGCGACCGAACGCAAAGAGCAGCGCGGCCCAGAGGAGCATCGACAACGCGCTCGATCCCGTACGAGGAAGGGCGCCGCTGGACCCGTCGCCCGAAGTGCCACTCGTCGAGCCACCGGAGGCGCTACTGGCGCTGGCGATGGTGAAGGGGAACGTTGCCGTCTTGGCGGCGCCCGTGACGGTCAAGGTGTGTGGCCCAGCGGCCAGCCCGGTCGGAATGGTCACCGCCTTCGTCACCTTGCCGGTGCTGTCGGCGACCGCGGTTCCGAGCGCGATCGGGTCGGAGTTGGCCGCGATGGCGGTGGTCTCGCCGGCCGTGAACCCGGTCGCCGAGATCGTGACCTGCTGTCCAGGTGTCAGGGTGGCGTTCGCTGAAATCGGGTTGCCACTCGAGTCGAGGAGCGTTGCGGTCGGTTGTGAGCTCGCGGTGGTGGTCGTCGTCGTACCGCCGGACCCCGTTGTTGTTGACGTCGTCGACCCGGAGCCAGCCGTCGTCGTCGTCGTGGAGCCGGGCCGGGTCGTCGTCGTCGTGCCGCCAGAGCCGGCGGCAGTCGTGCTCGTCGTCCCCGGACCCGTGGTCGTCGTCGTGCCGCCGCCAGACGGGTTCTGCGCCGTCCAGGTGACCTGAGCCGGCGAGTCGGACGACGCCGTTGTGAACGTCATCTTGACGTTCCAGTACTTGTCGAGCTGGTTGGCGTCGTCCTTGGTGCCCTTGGTGCATGCGATGCCGGCGTTGTACGAGCCAGCAGGGATGTCACCGGGCGCATACACCTTGAAGTTGAACGTCGGGATGTTGATGATGGGGCCGGGGCCGCCCGTGGTCGTGGCAGCGGCCGTCTGGGCGTTGACGTAGGGATTCGACGTGTTGTCGAACAGCGGCTCGCGGAAGGTGTCCTTGGCAGTCGCCTGAGGGGTGGGTCCGCTGGCATCGAACTTCAAAGACCCAGGATCAATGGCGGACGACACCATGTAGCTCTGCACTCGATAGCCGCCATTTGTGCTGTCGCCCGTGCATGCCGCGCTTTGGGTCAGCTGGAGCGTGAAGTCCGTTGAGCTGCCGCCGGACGCGAGAGGCTCCACCGGCTTGGTGCTGTCCGTCCGCGGCTTGATCACCGTGGCGTCGCCGGCGTTCGTAGCCGCTGACGCGGGAACGAGCCATGACCATGCCGTCACCCCCAGCATCACGGCCGAACCGAGGGCTGCGACGCGAGCGGCAAACCGGGCGCGACGGCGCGCAGCTCGGTTGGTGATGATCATTGACCCTCCTGTGGAACGGCGAACGGTGACGGCGCCAACCACTTACGGCCGACCCCGGGACGGTTGCGTCGAAAAACCAAAGACAGCAAAGCACTCGCGATGAGAGCGAACGACAGGACTCCGGCGAACACTTCGAGCCAAGTCCCCGCTATGCGAACGTGGGGCAACAACTGGGTAACGGGAAGGTGAAATGACGGTGGCGCGCCCGACGCATCTGCCTCCTCGCGGCGCGACTTGGCCGCAGAGTGAGTGGCCTTCGTGACACCGTTGCGCGCGGCAGTGGGCGGCACTGAGCCGCCCGACGATCCGCTTGCAGAGACGCCAGGGCCCGCAGTGAGAGCGGGCGAGGTCTGGCTCGCGGCGACGTTCGCGTCGCCTCTCACGGTCTTCCAGAGAGGCCCGGCGGCCGGCCCGCCGAGCCCGGCGCTCACATCTATCTGCGCATTCCAAAACGTGTCGAGCTGCGAAGACGACGGCTGGCCGCGAGTGCACGCGACACCGACGTTGTAGACGCCCGCCGGCGCGTCGCCGGCTTTGTAGACGGCGAAGTTCATCGCCGGGATGTTGATGATGGGCCCTGGCCCCGGCGGTCTCGTCGCCGCTGCGGTCTGGTTGTTCACGACAGGATCGCTCGTCGCCGCGAACAATGGCTCCCTGAAGGCCGCACCCGTCGCCGTCGGCAGTGGGCCGACGGAGCCGAAGGTCAGCGTGGCGGGATCGACGCTCGACGGCACCATGTAGGTCTGCACGCGGTAGCCGTCGTTGGCGCTGTCGCCTCGGCACGCGGCGCTGGTCGGCAGCTCGAGCGAGAACGGCGTCGTGGTGTCCCCCGCGTTGACCGCCTTGCCGGCGCCCTCTCGCCCATCGTCGGGCGTGATGAACGTGGCCGTACCAGCCTTGGTCGCTGCACCCGCCTGCGAGTTCAGGCTGACGACCAGCGGCACGGCCGCGCTCAGCAAGCCCAACGCCAAGAGCGCCCGTCTCACACCGGCTCCTCGACGGACTCGGTGATTCGACTTTCAGCGGCCCCATGGCCTGAGGAGCGCCACGACACGAGCGCGTACGCCACTGCAGCCAGTGCGGCTGCGCCAAGAGCCCAGGACAACCAATTGACGGGATGTGACGCATGCGTGCCGATAACACGCCAGTGCAGCTCGGCGGGCTTGTCGGATGGCGCCCGGACAAGGTCGATCTCGTTGTCCCAGTACCGCACCGTGTTGTTGTGCAGCGAACATGCGATGCCGATGCGGTACCGACCACCGGGCAGCAGCCCCGGGGGGAAGACGGCAAAGTTGAAGGCCGGGATGTCGATGATCGGTCCGGGGCCGCCCGGTCGGAGTTGTTTCGCGGTCTGAGCCTGGATATACGGGTTGGTGTAGATGTCGTAGAGCGCGTATCTGCCCTTGCCGACGGGCATCACCGAGAAATACGTGAGCGCTCCCGGATCGTCTTTGGCGGGTACCAGGAAGCTCTGCACGCGGTAGCCGTCATTGGCGCTGTCTCCCGGGCACGAGGAATCGCCAGGAAGGTCGAGCGAGAATGTCGTGCCGCTGCCGCCACTGTTGAGTCGCACCGAGGTGCCCGCGTTGCGGACGACAGTCGCCGTTCCGGCGCGTTGCGCCGTAGCACTCGCCGGTGACGGACCCGTGAGCACGATCACTGCGACCGCGGCGCTGGCGACCAGCCGGGCGGACTTCACCTGGACGGCTCCTTTTCGCCAGGCGGGACCCGGACCAGGCGGGGCCGCTTCGTTATCTCCAACGCAACCAGCCCGGAGAGCAGGGCGAGGCCACCGAGGAACGGCAGCACGAACCTCGTAGCCGCGACCGACAGGAGGGGCGTGACGCCACGCGGGGAGGTCTTCTTCGGCAAGACCGTCGGGCGCGATGGCGCGCTCAACGCGATCGGCGAAATCGCGGTGGGCGATGCAAGCGACGACGACAACGACGAGCTACCGCCGCCACTCCCCGATCCACTCGAGTCAGACAGGGCAGCGGCCTGCTCGTCGTTGGAGCCTTCGGTGGAAGCATTGTCGTCCCCGGCGGGCGCAGTGAGCTCGCGGATGGCCTTGGCCGCGTTCTGCGACTGCGTGATCAGGGCTTCGGGCAGGGGGGCGTAACCCGGGGGCAGCTGGCCCACGTCCTGGCCGGGCGCTTGACCGCCACCCGCCGCATAGTCGACGAACGACGAGTACTGGGCGCGTGCGGCTGCGTCGAGGGCCAGCGGTTTGATGGCCGCGTAGGTGAGCACGGTGAGCGGATAGGCCCCGCTGGCCGAAGCCTTCGGATCCGGCTCGAGCACGGCTTGGTCGGTGCCGGGCTTCATGGCGTCCAACCCGGCCGTCAGACCCTTGGTGTCCGCACTAATGAACGCTCGGGAGTCGCCGTCGTCGCCAGCCCGACTCAAACTCGCCGTTTGCACGCCGTACTGGAACGCCGAAGCCGTGTCCGTCAACCCGAAGATGGCGCGCGTGCCGAGCGTCTGCGGCTGGTCGCGCTTCCATACTTGGTCGACGCTTTGCGCGGTGGGATTCTGCGCGACCTTTGATCGGTCGTCGGCAGCCCGGACGCGCCGCACGGCGTCCCGGAAACTTTCGGTGTACGGCACCCAGTCGGTCCCGCACAGCGACGGCGGAACCAGCACGACCCCGCCGAATCCGCCTTGGGGCTGAGCCTGGTAGCAGTAGGGATCGCTCTTGGCGAAGGAGTCAGGCACGGGGTCGCCGTAGGCAACGCCGTTGGAGTTCGCAGCCGCGGTCGTGGCGTAGACCGGATTGACCACCATCCCCCACGGGTCCGCCGCGCCGTCGAGCCACGCCTTGGCCTCGGGGTCGGCGAGCAGGTACTCCCAGACCTGCCGGGCCACGTCCGACGTGCCCGCCGGCATCATGAAGCCACCGAAGTTCTTGGGCCAGCTGACGGAGAGCAGCTTGAACTCAGGATTGAACTGCAAGAAGTCGGGATCGCGCGAAATATCTGTGGGATTCGTCTTCTCCCACGGGTACCCGGCGGTGCTGTTGATGTCGACCTGCTTCGTGTACGACTGCGTCAGCAACTTGGCCAACAGCCGCGGTGTGAGGTTGATGTGGGCGATGGGCACGGTCGCCAGCGCCTTCTCGTCGCCCGGCGCAGAGGCTTGGACGACCCGTTCAGCGTTGAACGCAACGACGAGACCAGACAGGGTCAGCGGCGCATAGACGACTGGGCTGTCGGGATCCTGCAGGCTCTCGTCAACCGGATCGGACACGACGACGAGGCCGGGCGCTCCCGGAGGCGACTGGACGAGCTGTTGGCGAGCGCTCGCATCGTTCAGGGTGCTGTACACGAACGGCTGCAGGCTCGAGTTCTCGCACAGCTTGGGTTGCCAGCTGAAGATGGCCGGGGCAGCGAGCTCCGAGCCGCCGAGGCGGGTCTGATCCGAGGCGAGGGAGCAGGTCGTGTCGACCGGGGTGAAGTCGAGGGGGATGGAGACCCGGTTCGCCCACTGCGCAGGCGCCAACGGCGAGGTCCACATGGGCTGCTTTACCGGGTTGTCGGGCTGATCCGCGGGGGTGCCCACGTTCTCGTCCTTCGACACCCCGCGCGGCACGATCACCAGCCAGCATTTCGGGACCCGCTTGCCACTGTCGGTGGGCTGAACCTGCTGACCACAGCCCAGACCGGTCGACTCGATGCCGGTCACGATCTCAAACGGAACCGAGCCGGTCCCGTCGGGGCGTGTCGCTGCTCCCGCGATCTCGTTCGTCGTGACGCTGTCGAAATAAGAGTTCAACCAGTACGACCCACCACCGAGGTCGGGGTTGAAGTCCACATCGGCCTGCACGTCGACCTGCGTGCCGTCCACGGCCCGGAAGGGTCGCCACACCCAGCCGTTCTTCGCTTGGAAGCCCACGTTGGAGTCGAAGTTCTTCCACGACGACTCAGAGATGACCCGGTCCTTGACGTGCGGTCCGTTGGGCAGCGGCGAGTTGGGGTTACCGCCCGGGACGGCGTCGGTCGCGCCGAACTCGCACTGCTCGGGTGGTGGCCCGGGGTTATCAGGATGCGTGCCGTCGTCGTCGCCCCAGCACTGCATGATCTGCATGAAGTTGCCGTTGAGAATGGCGCCGTCGTGGGTCGTCGGCTGGGCGCCCTTCCACGACACGGTGACGGCCTGGTTGAGCAGATGCTTCGTCTGGTTGACCGTGAACTTCACGTCGCCGAACGGGCCGCGGCCCGGCACCGTCACTTTGGAGTCGGTGGGCGGAAGCTCGGTGTCGGTGCCGGCCGATCCGACCGCCGACTCTCCGCCGACCGGCGCCGCCGCCAGAGCCACCGCGGCGAGGAGAACGACGGCGCCCACTTGCTTCCAAGTGAAGCGGCCGAGCGGCCTGCGACGGCGCGTAGAAATGGCCCGCGTCATCGCCTCGAGCCGGAGAAGCGTTGCCACGCAATCGGCGGAATGATCAGCAAGGCGAGGGTGAGAAGCGCCACGAACACGATCAGGCTTTGCGTGGTGCCCCAACCTCTCGAACCGGTGAGCACCGTGGTCACCTGATCGCCGACCGCCGTGCCAGACCCGTTGCTCGAGCCTCCGTCCGCCAGCTCGAGGGCGCCCGTCGACGAGTCGCACGGACCCAGGCTCGGATCGCAGCTGGCGGCGGCGGCCGCGACCGAGCTGCCGGAACCGGTTGAAGAGGACGCCGAGGCAGAGCCTCCGCTCGTCGCCCGACCGCTCGAACTGGAAGACCCCCCGGTTCCTGAACCTCCCGACGAGCCGCCGGACGCGCTCGCCTTCACGGTCGTCGACTGCTTCTTTTGACCGCCCGTGCCCACCGCACACTGTGTTGGGCCCTGCTTGTCGCAGGCCTGCGGCTGCGGCGCATCGCGGGCGAGGACATTGGTGCCGTCGGGCGAGAACGTCGGGTTGTTGCACTTCGAGATGTCGATGTTCTCGACTTGGACGCCCGGGATCTTCTTGATCTGATCGAGGCTCGCCTGAACCAGGTTCACCGGCAGCGGCGAGTATCCGAGCGACGCCGACTGCTGCTGGGCTTGGCACATCGCGTAGTACGTAAAGGCGCCGAGGGTCTTGCCCTTCTCATTGTTGAACTGCCCCTGCACCTTCGTCGGCAGGATGAAGTACGAGTACGACGACAACTGATAGTTGCGGTTGTCGGTGTCCGTGTACACGTCGTCGAGGATCTGCGTCAGGTAGTCCTCGGAGCTCTTGTCGAAGTTGATGCGGGCCTTCAACAGCGACACGGCGACGTTCTGAGGCGTCGGCTCGGTGTAGTACCCGGCCGCGTTGAGCACCTTGGCGACGGGGAACTGGGTGTTGAGGGCGTAGGAGTAGTTGACGTAGCCGATGGCGCCCTCGGCGAAGTTCTGGGACACGTAGCCAGCGATGCCGAGGTCGCCGGACTGGGCGATCATTCCCGGGATGGTCGGGTAGTTCGACGTGAAGCCGCACGCCGGCGCCCGGCCCGACTTGTTGCAGTACGCCGTCCAGATGTCGCCGTACTGGTGGATCATCCACCGGGTGAACTGGGCCGTGGATCCGGATCCGTCCGAGCGGACCACCGGCACGATCGTTCGATCGGGCATAGTCAAACCCGGGTTGTCGGCCGCGATCGCCGGGTCGTTCCATTTGGTGACGGCGCCCGTGAAGATCTTGGCCACGTTCTGGCCGGAGAGCCGCAGGTTCGTCACCCGCTGGCCATTGATCTTCAGGTTGTACATGAACGACGTGCCACCGGCGGTTACCGGGATGTACGCGTAGCTGTCGGGCTGGGGGTTCTCGGGGGCTGACCCGTCCTCGGGATGGAACTGGAACGGAATGTCCGACGCGGCGAAGTCGACCGTTCCGTTGAGCCAGTCCTTGCGGCCCGCTGACGAACCGCTCGGGTTGTAGTCGACGGTGATGCCGAACTGCTTGACGTTGACGCGCATCGCGTCGATGGCGTTGGCTGCCCACGACGAGCCTTCGCCGGAGATGCGCTGGTAGCTCTCAGCGCCGGCCGGCGACCAGGCCGACATCGCGGCGTACGCGATGGCGAGGACCGACAGGACGCAGCCCGCCGTGCGGATGCGCATCAGTTGACCTCCACAGGGCGGGCGCGGAAACGCTGAGCGTCCCGCAACGAACGATTGGCGACCCGACGGGCCTGGCGCTTCGAGAGATGGCCGGCGGGGCGCCCTCCCAGGAACCGGGCGAACGCGAACAGGACCAGCACGACGAGCATCAGCACGAAGGCGGTGGCGAAGCCGCGTTGAATGAGCGCCTTCTGCGGCGAACGGACGAACTCGAACGCTGCCAGCGGCAACGTGACCATGGGGTTGTGGACTGGGTTCAGGTTCATGGACGCCGTGAACCCGGCGGTGAGGAGCACCGGGGCCGTCTCTCCGAGGCCACGGGCAACGCCGAGGATGATCGCGGTGGCCAACCCCGACCGCGCAGTCGGAAGCACCACGTGCCAGACCGTCCGCCACTGCGGGGCACCGGTGGCCGCCGATGCCTCGCGCAGGTTGCCCGGCACGAGGCGCAAAACCACGTCGGCGGAGCGAATGATGATCGGCAGCATCATGATGCCGGTCGCCAGTCCCGCCGCCAGCCCGGAACGCTCGAAGCCGAGGATCAGGATCCACGTGGCGAAGATGAACAGGCCGGCGAGAATCGACGGCAGGGCCGTCATCGCGTCGACGAGCGTCCGAACCAGGCGTACCCCGCGGCCGGTGCTCTCGTTGAGATAAACCGCGCACGTCAGCCCGAGCGGAACGGTGATGGCGATGGCGATCGTGATGATGATCAACGTGCCGACGATGGCGTGCGCGATGCCGCCGACCGAGAGCGGCGAGAGCGGCCCCGCCTGACTCATGTCGTGCGTGTAAAGGTTCGTCCTCGGTATGACCGAGATCCCCTTCCAGATGACGAACGAGATCACCGACACCAGGGCGATGCCGGCAACCGCCCCTGCCGTGCACATGAGGACCGTCATCACTTTGTCGACGACGACTGGGCGACCCTCGGTGACCGAGGTCAAGAAGGCGTAGAGGGCGAGGAACATCAGATAGCTCACGACGACCAAGCCGAACGGACCAGCGACCGGCGAGAGCCGCCCGAACAGCAGCAGGCCCAGGCTCACCGCCCCAACGGCGGCGCCGATCAGATTCAGGGTGCCCTCCCGTGAGATTCCGCCAAGCGCGCGGCGCCCCGCTTCGGGAGCGTCGGCGCAATCCGGGATGACCGTCGGTCCCAGGTTGGCCTCGTACGAGGCCTCGAGCTTCTGAACGACGTCGGTCATACTTCGCTGCTCGCGCCCGACCGGGACCTAGCCACGAAGATCGACGCCGTGAAGTTGACCGCCAAGGTCAAGATGAACAACGCCAGGCCAGCCGCGAAGAGGGCCGAGAGGCCGAACCCCGAGGCTTCGCTATAACCATTGGCAATGAGGGCCGACACCGAGTTGGTACCGGTCTCGAGAATGTGGAAGTTGATGTTGAACCGGGGCGAGATGATCAGGTACACGGCGATGGTTTCGCCGAGGGCTCGACCGAGGCCGAGCATCGTGCCGCCGATGATGCCCCCCTGCCCGAACGGCAGTGAGACGATGCGGATCATCCCCCACCGAGTTGCGCCCAGCGCGTAGGCGCCTTCGCGCTCGCCGGGCGGGACCTGCGAGAAGACCTCGCGCATGACGCTGCACTGGATCGGCATCACCATGAGCGCGACGACGATTCCGGCCACGAACGCTGACGCGGTGTAGACGGTGGAGGCCGCCAGCGGGCTGTGCGGGTTGGCCCCGGCAACTCGAAAGATCGGGACCCACGAGAACCAGGTCGAGATCCATCGGGCGAACCCGATGACGTGGCCTTGGAAGAAGAACAGTCCCCACAGGCCGTAGACCACGCTCGGTACCGCGGCCATGAGGTCGACCATGGCGACCAACCACGAGCGGAGCTTGGGCGGCGCCACGTCGGTGATGAACAGTGCCGTGCCGAGCGAGAGCGGCAACGCGACGACCACGGCGATGAGGGCGATCACGATGGTGCCTGACAGCACGGCGGCCACGCCGAAGTGGCGCCGGTCCGGCTGCCAGGCCGACGTCGTTAGGAAGTGAAAACCGGCGACGCGGAGCGCCTGGAGGCCCTTGATGGTGAGGAACACACCGACCGCCACCATGATCCCGAGGACGACCAAACCACTGAGCGATGTGCCAAGGCGGAAGAACCGGTCGCCGCGGTCGTCCACCGCGGTGATGGGGCGCGGACGATCCTGGGGCGGCCCGGCGGGCGCGGGGATGGTCGTACCGACCGTTGCCACCACGTCAGCCAACCCAGGCGAGCAGGACGATCAGCACCGCCACGACGGCAACGAGCGGAAGCAGGACATCGGGATACAGGAGCCGCTTCCACGCCAGCTGGCGACGCGGCGACATCACGGCGCGGCGCAAGGGCGGGGACGCACCAGCGACAGCGAGGACCGCAGTCGAGTCCGGCGGTGGGATGTCAGTCGGATCGACGACGGGAGGAAGCGGCGCCAGAGGTGGCAGCGACCCGGTGGGGTGCGCCAGCGCGCCGAGCACGTCGTCGTGTGCAGCGGCGACGTACGCCTCGGCACGTCGGTGCGCAGACGCGACGACGCTCGCCGCCTCAGCTCGCGCTTCGTCGAGCTCCTCCGCCAGTTCGGATCGCCGAGCGTCGATGTACTGCGCGAGACACGCAGTCAGAAGGTCGCGTGCGCCGGCGGCCGAACTGTCCGCAACTGCCCCTCCGCCCATCTCGCGTTCAGCCACCTCGGCCTTGTGCGAAAGGGTGCGCAACTCGAGGGCCAGGCGCGCCGTGGCAGCCCGGGCAGCAGTGACGAGCTCGACCACACGCTCGCCGCGCCGAACCGGCGCCACCTGCTCGCCGCGTGCCTCCGGATGCCTCGGCGACGCCACGCTGGTCGTCATCCGCCCTCGGTGCGGAGCAGTTGCTCGCCTCGAGCGCGCACAAGTGCCGCTCGGCGTCGCGCATCGTCGATCACGCGGGCGGCCTCGGCCAAAGCCCCATCGCGAACGGACTGCAGGGCTTCCTGGTGCTCGGCGTCGAGCCTCGCCAACTCGGACTGAGCGTCAAGCAGAAGGGCGTGGACATCCGCGCTCCCTTGTGCCGCGGCCGCTCGGCTGGCGGCGGTCTCGATTCGGCCGCGCACCACGTGGATCTCGGCCCGGAGCCGGTCCTGCTCCTCGGCTGAACGGCGAAGGAACTCATCCACACTGACCACGGGCTGGGGCAGCTCGACTCCGTCGAGCGTGTCGCGGCTCGCGCCCATCTCCATCACCCCATCAGAGCCAGCATCACGAGCAGCACGATCACGATGGCGACCATCGGCAGGACCGCTTCGAGTGGCACGGCAGCCCACCAACGCCGGAACGCGGCCGCCCCCCCGGGGCTCATGGGAAGCGCCTGCATCTGCTCCGGATGGGCTTGCGGCTCGACGTGCTCAGGCTGGATCTGCTCGGGCTTGTCCAGCGCCGGTGTCGGCGCGGGCGAGGAGACCGCGGGCATCGCCGACCGCACGAGTGGTGCGGCTGCTGCAGGGATTGCGGCTGAGGCCGTCGGCGGGGCCGACTGCACCCGGGCTCGGATGGTCGCGGTGACCTGGTTGGAGAGTGCCTCGATCTGGCTGCGGAGCACACCGACGAGTTGCTCGAGAGCAGCGACCTCGGCACGCGCCTCACGTCTCACGTGGTCGGCCTCGGCCTTCGCCTCCGCACGAATGCGATGCGCCTCGGCCCTCGCTTCCGCCAGTGTGGCGTCGGCGGCCAGCCGGACGGCAACCAGGGCGCGGCCCACTTCGCGCGCTCCGTCGACGTCGCCCGGGTCGGATGTGAGGTCGGGCGCCTCGATGCGCATGGTGGTCATGCGCCTCGCGCCTGTACAGCTCGGAGGGGGCCGAAGAGCGAGTCGTCGTCGTCGGTCGCCCACAGGCCGATCACCCGCTCCGCGGGCTCCTCGGTAACCCATTCCCGGGCGCCTGACGCCGGAACGGCAGGAGCCGCTTCTCTCTCATCCGCTTCGGCCCGCACGCGGTCCATTTCCGCCTGGACCCGGGCAACGGCCTCGGTCGCTCGGGCTGCGACGTCGTCGGCGGCGTGCTGGGCGAGGAGCATCGCCTTGCCCAACACTGCCTCCATGTCGTGGTCGCGGCGCTGCAACGCTCGCTGATTCTCGACGCACTCCGACTCGGCGCGCGCAGCGCGGGCTTCGGCCAGCTCGGCGCGCTCGAGCGCGGCAGCCAGCCGAGCTTCCGCGTGGACAGCGCGGGCCAACGACCGTTCGGCGTGGTCCTGCAGACGTATGACGGTGGCTCGCGCCCACGTCACGAAGTCCGCTATCTCAGCGCGCCGATACAGACCCAGATCATCCGTGGGTCCCTGAAGATCACCTGTCCCCACCACGTCGCCGAGGCTAGGAAGCGAGGGTAACGGCCAGTTGAACGGAGGACGAACGCCGGGGCGCGCCGATGTGAAGACGCTGACCCGATCGGACCAATGGTCCAGCCCCCCTTCGGGGCGGCGGCCTCAGGCGCTGCGGTGGGTGTCGTGACCGAAGATCGGCCCGATGGGAGGCAGCTCGGACTGCTCGTCGGGGAAGGCCAGCAGTCGCTCGTCCCACGGCGGGAGCGGATCGCGCACGGGGTCGTCGAAGCC
>JAFATL010000227.1 GCA_019243975.1 Actinomycetota bacterium
GGGTCGAGCGTCGCGCCAGGCAACGCGTTGACCGTCGCGGCGATCTCGTCCTTGCGGCCGCGCAGTTCGTCCTCGCGGTCGATCCATTCGTCGGTGAACGGGTTGCGGTGCACGCGGGCCCCGATGGCGGCGGGCCACGGCGCGCCCGACACGATGTCGTAGGCGCGCGTGAACACCGTGTCGGTGCCGTCGCTCTCGACGATCAGCCGCTTTTGCACGTCCTGTACCTCGACCGCTTCAGGCGTGGCGAGGAACGCGGTGCCCAGCCACGCGCCGTCGGCACCAGCAGCCAGGGCGGCCGCCAACGTGCGGCCGTCCCCGATACCTCCGGCCGCCAGCACGGGCACCTGAGAGTGACGTTCGACGACGGCGGCGAGGAACGGCAGCAGGCTCATGGTGCCCGTGTGCCCGCCCGCCTCGGTGCCCTGGGCCACGAGCACGTCGGCGCCGGCGGCCACCGCCGCGTCGGCCGCCTGGTGTGTCTGCACCTGGGCGATGACCTTGATGCCGCTGGCCTTCACCTTCTCGATCCACGGCCCGGCGTCGCCGAACGACAAGGCGATGGCGGCCGGCGAGGCCGCCAGCGCGGCTTCGAACAGCGGGCCCATGAAGTCGAGGAAGGCGGTGATGAACCCGATGGCGAACGGCCGGTCGGTCGCCGCCCGGATGGCTGTCGCCTGCTCGGTGATCCAGTCGGGCCCTTTCGGGTTCACCCCGCCGAACGACCCCAGCGCCCCGGCCGACGAGACAGCGGCCGCCAACGTCGCCCCACTGTGCATGGCCATGGGTGCCGACATCACGGGGTAGTCGAGCCCGAACAGCTCGGTGAACCGCGTCCGCAACATCGGCTCAGATCCTTTCGAAGTACCGGCGACGCTCCCAGTCGGTGACCGCCGAGTCGAACGCCGCCTGCTCGGTGTGGAAGAAGTGGCTGTAGTGCTCGACCACTTCCTCGCCGAAGGCGGCCTTGGCGAACTCGCTGGCCTCGAACGCGTCGACGGCGTCGCGCAAGGTGCGCGGCACGTGCGGGAGGTCGCCCGCCGCGTAGACGTCGCCGACGAACCGCTCGGGCGGCTCGGTCTGCGACGCGATGCCCGAGAGCCCGGCCGCCAGCAGCGCGGTCAACGCCAGGTAGGGGTTGCAGTCGGCGCCCGGGATGCGGCACTCGATGCGCAGCGAGTCGCCCTCACCGACGACGCGGAAGCCGGCCGTGCGGTTGTCGACGCTCCACGCCAGCCGGGTGGGCGCCCACGACGCGTCGACGTAGCGCTTGTAGCTGTTGATCGTGGGGGCGAGGAACACCATCACGTCGGAGATGTGGGCGAGGCAGCCACCAAGGAACCACCGGAACTCTGCCGACCCTTCTGATGGGGTCTCACCGGCGAACACGCTGATGTCGCCGCTGTCGAGATCGCCGGGCCGCCACAGGCTCATGTGCACGTGACAGCTCGACCCGGCCCGGTCGGCGAACGGCTTGGCCATGAACGTGACGCTCTGGCCCTGCGCGTCGGCCAGCTCCTTGAGGCACTGCTTGTAGATGGTGTGGCGGTCGGCCATCTCGAGGATGTCGGCGTAGCGCACGTTGAGCTCGTGCTGGCCCAGGCCCCACTCGCCCTTCGAGTTCTCGACCGGCACGCCGCTCAGCTTCAACGCGCGACGGGCGGCGGCGGTGAACGCCTCGGTGCGCGTGCCCTGCAGCAGTTGGTAGTCCTCGAGGTACCAGCCGGCCGGGTCGAGGTCGCGGTCGCGGAACCCCGATGCGGCGGCGTCGCGGAACGACGTGGAGAACAGGTAGTACTCGAGCTCGGTGGCGGCCAGGGCGCCGAAGCCCGCCGCCTCGGCCGCCGCGCACTGGGCCCGCAACATCGTGCGCGGCGCGATGGGCACGTCGGGAAGGTCGCACAGCACGACCGCGGTGCGGTCGAGCCACGCCGCCCGCCGCAACGTCGCCATGTCGGGGACCATGTGCATATCGCCGTAGCCCAGCTCCCAGTTGGCGAACCCGTAGCCCGGGACGGGCTCCATCTCCATGTCGCTGGTGAGCAGGTAGTCGCAGCCGTGGGTGCCGTGGTCGACGACGTCTTCGACGAAGAACTCGGCGTCGTAGCGCTTGCCGCACAGCCGGCCGTAGTGGTCGGAGAAGCCGACGACGACGGTGTCGATCTCGCCCGTGTCGACGAGGCGCCCCAGCTCCTCGGGCGTCAGCATCCCCTTCACGGTCACGCCGGGGGCCCCTGCGGAGCGGCCGGCGAGACAATGGCGGGCGTCGCCGGGCGCGGAGCAATCACGAGGGTAGAGCCTGCTGGTCGTCCATCATGTCGGCCATCACCGTCTTGATGAACTCGTCGGCGTCGCTCGTCCACCCGCCGGCCACGCCGCCGTAGATGGCGCCCGACTGGGCCTGCTCGCCCGCGTGTTCGTGCGCGTACGCGACCGCGTCGGCCAAGTCCCGCGTGAACGCTTCCACGACGCCCGGTTGCGTCTGCGGTCGCGTCACCGCCATGTGCAGCGCGTTGGGGTACTGCTGCCCGTTGAACCGCCACCCGCGTGGACGCATGAAGTCGTTGATGTGGTACACGTCGAACACGTCGGACGTGAAGCTGAACAAGAACGTCGGGTCGCCCAGCATCGACAGCTCGGGGTGCGAGCGCACCGCGTCCTGCATGGCAAAGGACGTCTCGAAGATCTTGCGGGCGTAGTCGAGGTAGCCCTGGCGACCGATGCTCACGAGCGACGCCCACGTGGCCGCCAGCAGCCCACCCGAACGCGACCCCTCGATGCCGGGCGACATGTACTTGCCGCCGCTCCAGTCG
>JAFATL010000296.1 GCA_019243975.1 Actinomycetota bacterium
GACCAGCTCGACCGGCGCCACCGCCGACAGCTCGGGCACGTGCTTGTCGGTGAACACGTAGGGCTCGCTGGGCGCCAGCACAACGTCCGGCTGTCGTGCCGCCGCCTCGTCAAGGGTGACCGTCGGGTAGCGGTCGTCGCTGCTCGCGCACATCGGCGTCGACAACGTGTTCGCCGACAACGACGACCGTTACCCGACAGTCAGCCTCGACGACGCGGCGGCCCGGCAGCCGGGCGTCGTGCTGGCGCCCAGCGAGCCCTACGTGTTCACCGACAAGCACGTGCCCGAGCTGTCGGCGGTGGCGCCGGTGGAGCCGGTCGACGGCCAGGACCTGTTCTGGTGGGGCGCCCGCACGCCCGCGGCGATCGAGCGCCTGCGGGCCCGGCTTGCAAGAATCGCGCCATGAGCGCCGACGACCAGGTCCTGTACTCCGTGGACGGCCACGTGGCCACCATCACCCTCAACCGTCCCGACCGGCTCAACGCCATCTCGGGACCGATGCTGGCGCAGCTGTCGAAGCGCCTGCTCGACGCCGAACGCGACCGCAACGCGCGCGTGATCGTCATCACCGGCGCGGGCCGGGGCTTCTGCGCCGGCCTCGACCTGCAGGACGCGTCGGCGGGCACCGGCATCGGCGGTGGCGGCAATGCCGACGCGGCCACGGGCGGAGCCGAGCTCGAGCTGCGCACGGCACCGCCCATCGTCCTGCACGAGATCGACACGCCGACCATCTGCGCGCTCAACGGCGGGGCCGCCGGCTACGGCATGGACCTCGCCCTCGGTTGCGACATCCGCATCGCGGGCGAGAGCGCCAAGTTGGCAGCGGCGTTCACCAAGCGCGGGGTGTTGCCCGAGAGCGGCGGCACGTGGCTGCTGCCGCGCCTCGTCGGGTGGTCGAAGGCGTCCGAGATCATCTTCACGGGTCGCACGTTGAGCGCCAAGGAGTGCCTCGACCTCGGTCTGGTGAGCGACGTCGTGCCCGACGCGACGCTCGCCGACGCGGCGCGCGCCCTCGCGGAAGAGATCGCTGGAAACGCGCCCCTGGCAGTGCGCGCCAGCAAGCGCATGATGCGCGCCGCCATGAGCGAGGAGTTCGGCAACCACGTGCACCACGTGTTTCTCGAACTGCTCCCGCTGTTCCGCAGCAAGGACTTCCAGGAGGGGATGATGTCGTTCCTCGAGAAGCGGCCGCCGTCGTTCGAAGGGCGCTGACGCGACTCTGAGAACAGCACGATGAGACCTGACCGGAATGTCCGGGGGTGCGCATTCCGGCGGAGGGGCATCGTCTAGCCTGGCTTCGGAGCCGACGTCGCCTTTTGGGGGCAGTGAAATCATGCGCAAGAAAGTCAGTCTCGTTGCCGCGTTCGTCCTCGTAGCGGCGACGCTCGCCATTCGGGCGGTCTCGGCGGCCGGACCCCCTCCCGTGGTGCAGAGCGTGTCGCCGCCCGCGGCAACCAACACCGGCACGGTGTCGCTGACGGTGGGCGGACACAACTTCGTGTCGGGCGCCACCGTCACCCTGCAGAAGGGCAGCACGATCCTCACGGCCACCGGCGCCAACGTCGACAGCGAGGCGCAGATCAGCGGCGCGCAGTTCGACATCACCGGCGCGTCGCCCGGCTTCTGGACGGTGGGCGTGAAGAACCCCGACGGCGGCACCGGCAGCTTCGGTGATGGCGCCGCCACCGGCTTCAACGTGGTGAGCGGCGCGCCCAGCGTGTCGAGCATCTCGCCCACGAGCGTCGCCCAGGGCACCACGCAGGAGATCACGATTCACGGCACCAACCTGGCCAAGAACATCACGGCGGTGTTCCTCGACAAGGACGACCAGCCGGCGCCCATCGGCGACAACCCGCCGAACAACATCACGTCCGACCCGACCGTGTGGGACTCGCTCACGCAGGTTCGGGTCACGATTCACGTGCCCGCCAGCGCGCAGACCGGTACCGGTACCGACGACCTCAAGGTCACCAACACCGACGGCCAGAGCTTCACCAAGACGAGCGCTCTCACCGTGACCGCCGCATCGTCGGTCACCAACCCCGCCATCACCAGCATCAGCCCGACCACGGGGGCCAACACCGGCCCCGTCAACGTGACCATCAACGGCACCACGTTCCATCAAGGCAAGGTGGCCGTGCAGCTGGAGCGCAGCGGGCAGTCGCCGATCGTGATGGCGAACCCCACCGTCACGCCCGCGCCCGCCCTGCCGCCCGGCGGCATGGACAAGATCACCGGCAGCTTCGACCTCACCCTGGCGGCGCCCGGCAAGTGGTCGGTGCGCGTCACCAACACCGACGATCACGGCACGGGCACGCTGCCCGACGGGTTCACCGTGGCCGGCGGCCAGCCCAGCGTGAGTGGCGTGAGCCCGTCGTCGGGCAACCAAGGTGACCAGGTGGGCGTCACGATCTCGGGCAGCAACTTCGCCAAGGGCGCCACCGTCACGCTGTCGCCGGCGGACAACATCAACGTCACCAACGTCAACGTGCTCAACAGCTCGACGATGACCGGCGTGCTGAGCATCTGCGCGGGCGCGGCGTCGGGTGCCCACGACGTCACCGTCACCAACACCGACGACCAGGCCGGCACCAAGACGGGGGCCTTCACGGTCAACGCGGTGCGGCCGGCGACGTACTCGTACCAGGCCTACGACGACCGCTTCGGCGGCGGCGCCAACATCGCCGCCGGCGACATCGTCCCCAGCTGCGGCCAGGAGATCGTCACCGGCGCCGGTCCCGGCGGTGGGCCCCACGTGATCGTGGCCAAGCCCAACCAGGCCGGCTCGGGCGCACGCGTGATCGCCAGCTGGTTCGCCTACGACCCGCGCTTCGCCGGTGGCGTGCGCGTGGCGGTGGGCGAGTTCGACAACAACCCGGCCGACGGCCGTGAGGTCGTGACGGCGCCCGGTCCCGGCGGCGGGCCCGACGTGAAGATCTGGCACATCGGCAGCGACGGGTCGGTTGCGCTCATCCGCGAGTTCTTCGCCTACGCCGACGCCTTCCACGGCGGGGTGTCGGTGGCCGCCGGTCACCTCGACAACCAGAGCGACGGCAACGACCAGCTCGTCACCGGCGCCGGTCCGGGCGGTGGCCCCCACGTCCGCGTGTTCACCATCAGCCCCAACGCCATCGCGGGCACGCCCGGCTTCTTCGCCTACAGCCCCGCCTTCTTCGGGGGCGTCAACGTGGCAGTCGGCAACTTCAACCAGATCGGCCACGCCATCGTCACCGGCCCGGGGCCGGGCGGCGGTCCCGACGTCGAGGTGTTCACGCCTCAGGGCAGCAGCTACGGCGGCTTCTTCGCCTACAGCGGGTCGTTCACCGGCGGCGTGTCGGTGGCGGCCGGCAACGTGCTCGGCACGGGGAGCGGCGACCAGGTGATCACGGGCGCCGGTCCGGGCGGCGGTCCCGACGTCGAGCTGTGGAACGCCCGCACCAACCTGGGCAAGGGCTTCTTCGCCTACGGCGGCGGGTTCCCCGGCGGCGTCAACGTGGCGGCGGCCGACTCCGACGGCGACGGCGTGTTCGAGGTCGTCACCGCGCCGTGGTCGGGTGGCCCAGTCGTCATTCAGGGCAACCGGCTGCCGTAGCGGCGAGCACATAACGCAAGCGTGAGCTTGCGTAAACTGGACCCGTGCCGACCGACCTGGGTTCTGTGCTCGATCGCCTCCCCGAGGCGCGGCGCACGATCCTGCGCACCCTCAAGCGGTGCGGCGAAGCGCGGGCCGAGGAGCTGGCCGCGACCCTCGAGGTGACGGCGAGCGCCATGCGCCAGCACCTCACCGCGCTGGAGGCGGAGGGGCTGGTGACCCATCACCAGGTCAAGGGAAGCCCGGGGCGGCCCAAGCACGTGTACCACCTCACCGCGTCGGCGGAGGGGCTGTTCCCGAAGGCCTACGGCGAGCTGACCACCGAGCTCCTCGACTACGTGCAGGAAGCCGACCCCGCCCTGGTCGAGAGCATCTTCGCCAAGCGGCGGCAGCGCCGTATCGAAGGTGCGCGTGCCCGTCTCGCGGGTAAGCCGTTCGCTGCGCGTGTGGCCGAGCTGGCGCACATCCTCGACGAGGACGGCTACCTCGCCGAGGTCGAACCGCTCGGCGAAGACGGAGCCGGTGGCTTCCGCATCGTCGAGCACAACTGCGCCATCCTCAGCGTGGCGTCGAAGTACGGGCTGGCGTGCTCGTCGGAGCTCGAGTTCATCCGTGCCGCGCTGCCCGACGCGACCATCGACCGCGTCAAGCACATGATGGCGGGCGCCTACGTGTGCGCCTACGAGGTGCGCCCGAAGGTGTCCTAAGACGAACTCGCCACACTTGACCGCGTATACGCGGTCAAGTGTGGCGAGTTCGTGGAGTTGCGGTGCCGCCGGCGTCGCCGAACGCCTGGGTGGTGGCGGCGCTGACGTTGCCGAGCAGGCCGGTGAGCTCCATCGGGAAGATGAACTTGGTCGACGGGTAGCTGCCGATCTCCTTGAGGGCGTCGAGGTACTGCAGGCCCATGGTCTTCACGTCGACGGTTGCCGCCGCCGTGTTGATGTTGGTCAACGCGGTCGCGTAACCCTCGGCCCGCAACACCGCGGCTTGGCGATCGCCTTCGGCGTTGAGGATGGCGGCTTCCTTGTTGCCCTCGGCCGACAGGATGGCGGCCTGCTTCTCGCCCTCGGCCTGGAGGATGGCAGCCTGCCGGTTGCCCTCCGACTCGGTGACGACGGCACGGCGGGTGCGCTCGGCCGACATCTGCCGGGTCATCGCCTCCTGCACGGGCGGGGGCGGCAGGATCTCGCGGATCTCGACGCTGGTGACCTTCACGCCCCAGCGTTCGGTGACCTCGTCGAGCTTGGCCCGCAGCACCTGGTTGATCTCGTCGCGCTTGGCCAGCACGTCGTCGAGGGGGATGTCACCGACGACCGACCGCAGGGTGGTGGCGGCGATGTTCTGGGCCGCGCCGGCGAAGTTGCCCACCTCGAGCACGCTGAGGGCCGGGTCGACGACCTTGTAGAAGATGATGAAGTCGATCGAGATCGGCGCGTTGTCCTTGGTGAACGACGTCTGGCGCGGGATCTCGAAGTAGAACTCGCGCAGGTCGATCTTGGTGGGCCGGTCGACGACCGGGATGAGGAGGACGAGACCCGGCCCCTTCAGCCCGATCATGCGACCGAGGCGGAACACGGCGAGACGCTGGTACTCGGGAACGACGCGCAGGGCCAGCGGCAGGATGATCAGGACGAGGAAGACCAGCACGGCCAGCAGGACCAGTACGGCAACCATTCAGTGAACCTCCGTATCGACGGTTGGTGAGACTTCGAGGGTGAGGCCGTCGCGGTGGACGACCCGCACGGCGGCGCCCGCGGGTATCGGACCGTGGGCGGAGTGCGCCGTCCACTCCTCGCCTTGCACGCGCACGGTGCCGGTGGGTTCGAGCGGCGTGACGACGACCGCTTCGGTGCCGATGACGAGGTGGGCGCCGGTCTTGACCGGCTGCTTGCGGGCCCGCATGGCGGCGCGCAGCACGATGGTGAACCAGATCGTTGCCTTGATCGTGATCAGCACGAGCAGGATGCGCGACACGCGCGCGTTGGGCACCGACGGGTCGAACAGGAACAAGCCGCCCAGGACCAGGCACGTGATGGCCGCCGCCTCGGGCAAGCCGTGGCCCGGCACCTTGAGGGCGACGACGAAGAACGCCACCGACGCCAGCAGCAACACGAACCCGGCCAGGTTGACGGGCAGCATGCCGAGGATGACGAGCGACCCGATGAACAGCAGAGCGCCGAACAGGCCGGGGAGGATGGCGCCTGGGTGGAACACCTCGAACACCAGCAGGGCCAGGCCCACGATGAGGAACACGAACGCCAGATTGGGGTCGATCAGGTCGTGCAAGGCGGCGTCGATGACGCCGGGCCGGGCGGTCTCGATGCGGCCGCCGGTGTCGATGGCGCGCAGCGCGTCGGCCTTGGTGGGGGCGATGGCGTCGATGACGTGGATGCGCAGCGCTTCGTCGGCCGAGATGCTCACCGACTGACGTACGGCCCGCTCGCCCCAGTCGGCGTTGCGGTGCCATCGCTCGGCCAGCGAGCGCATGTAGCCCGCGGCGTCGTTGGTGATCTTCTCCGACAGCACCTCACCGCTGAAGCCGACGGGGTGGGCCGCGCCCACGTTGGTGCCGGGCGCCATGGTCGCCTTGGGGCAGCCCATGAGGATGAAGGCGCCCGCCGACGCGGCGCGCGACCCCGACGGGCCGACCCAGCACACCACGGGCACCGGCGACGCCAGCAGCGACTTGATGATCGACAGCATCGAGGAGTCGAGGCCGCCGGGCGTGTCGATGCGCACCAGCACGGCCTCGACGTGGTCGCGGCCGGCGGCGGTGACAGCGTGCTCGACGTAGTGGGCCAGCGGCGGGTCGACGACGCCGGTGAGATTCACCTGGCGGACCACCGGACGTTGAACCACCGAGTCGGCGGACGCGGCGACGGCGGCGACCGGGGTGAGGACGGCGAGGGCTGCGACCACCACCCCCGTACACAGGCGTCGCATCTGACCTCTCCTTCTTACAGGTGCAACGCAGAAGCCAGCCGTTCCAATCCCTCCGGGTCCACGGGAGCGCGCACGGCGATGTTCACCTGGTCGGCGCCGGCCTCGACGTACTGCCCGATGCGGTCGAGCACCTGCTCGTCGGAGCCCATCAGCACGCCCGGGCGCACGTAGTTGGCCATGGCGCCGAACTGGGGCGCCAGGTCCTCCTCTCGCCACGCCAGGCCCACGTTGATCGCACAATGGATCTCGCCCGGGTCGCGCCCGATCGCCTCACAGTGGCCGTGCAGCACGTCACGCTTGCGGGCGAACTCCTCGGGCGGGATGAACGGAACGTTCCAGGCGTCGGCCCACTTGGCCGCGATGCGCAGCGTGCGCTTCTCGCCGCCGCCACCGATCCAGATCGGCAGGTTGGCCTGCACCGGCTTGGGCTCGCACTTGGCGTCGGTGAGGGTGAAGTGCTCGCCCTTGAACGTGGTGGACTCGTCGTGCAGCAGGCCGCGGATGCACTCGGCGGCCTCCTCCAGCATGTCGAGGCGCACCTTGGCCGCCGGGAACGGGATGCCGTACGCGTCGTACTCCATCTGGCTCCACCCGGCCCCGAGACCGAGGTCGGCGCGCCCGTTGGAGAGGTGGTCGATGGTGCACAGGGCGTTGGCCAGCACGGCCGGGTGGCGGTACCCGACGCAGTAGACGAGCGACCCGACCCGCACCCGCGACGTGTGGCACGCCAGCGCGGCGTGGGCGGCCACCGCTTCGTGGCACACGGGCCCGCCCGTCATGTCGGCCGCGTAGAAGTGGTCCCAGATCGAGATCCACCCGAACCCGGCGTTCTCGATGCGCGTCCACAGCTCGCGCAGCTCGTCGATGGTCGTGTTCTGCAAACCGGTGTGCACGCCGAACGTCGTCATGGTTGGGACAGTACGCCCGGCCTCACTTGACCGCTCGGTCAAGTAGGGCAACCATGCGGGTCATGCCCAACGTGCACGCCAACGGGATCGACATCGAATACGAAGAGTTCGGCGATCCGTCCAACCCCACTCTGCTGCTGGTCATGGGGCTGGGGGCCCAGATGATCGTGTGGGACGAAGGCTTCTGCCAGCTGCTGGCCGACCGCGGCTTCCATGTCATCCGCTACGACAACCGCGACGTGGGCCTGTCGACCAAGTTCGACGACGCCCCCGCTCCCGACCTGGCCGCGGCCATGGGCGGCGACGGCTCGTCGGCCGCCTACCTGCTGGCCGACATGGCCGACGACGGCATCGGGCTGCTCGACGCCCTCGGCATCGAGAAGGCCCACATCGTGGGCGCCTCGATGGGCGGGATGATCGTGCAGGAGATGGCGATCCGGCACCCCGAGAAGGTCCTCAGCCTGTGCTCGATCATGTCGACCACCGGCGATCGCGCCGTGGGCCAGCCCACGCCCGAGGCGATGGCGGCGCTCATGGCGCCCCCGCCCCAGACGCGCGACGAGGCGCTCGACCTGGCCGTCAAGGCCCAGAAGGTCATCGGCGGCACGTTCCCGGTCGACGAGGCGAAGGTGCGCGAGCGCGCCGGCCGCTCGTACGACCGGATGGTGAACCCGATGGGCATGGCCCGCCAGCTGGTGGCGATCATGGCGTCGCCCGACCGCACCCCGAAGCTGCAGCAGCTCGACGTACCGACGCTCGTCATCCACGGCGTGGTCGACCCGCTGGTGACGCCGAGCGGCGGCGAGGCGACGGCCAAGGCCATCCCCGGCGCCGAGCTGCTCATGCTCGAGGGCATGGGGCACGACACCCCCGAGCAGCTGTGGCCCCAGATCGTCGACGCCATCGTCGCCAACACCGAGAAGCGCGGAGCCCTCGCATGAGTGGTCCGCTCAGTGGCGTCAAGGTCGTCGAGATCGCGGGCATCGGGCCGGGGCCGTTCTGCGCGATGTTGCTGGCCGACATGGGCGCCGACGTCATCCGCGTCGACCGGGCCCAGGCGGTGTCGGGCAGCTTCCCCGAGACGCCGTCGCTCGACATCATGAACCGGGGCCGGCGCTCGATCGGCGTCGACCTCAAGCAGCCCGAAGGTGTCGAGACGGTGCTGCGGCTGGTCGAGCAGGCCGACGCGCTCCTCGAAGGCTTCCGCCCCGGTGTGGCCGAGCGCCTCGGTATCGGTCCCGAGGAGTGCCACGCCCGCAACCCGCGTCTCGTCTACGGCCGCATGACGGGCTGGGGCCAGGACGGGCCCTACGCGCCGACGGCCGGCCACGACATCAACTACATCGCCCTGGCCGGCGCTCTCGAGCCGCTCGGTCGCGCCGGTGAGGCGCCGGTGCCGCCGCTCAACTTGGTCGGCGACTTCGGCGGCGGCGGCCTCATGCTCGCCTACGGCCTGGTGTGCGGCATCCTCGAGGCGCGCTCGTCGGGCCAGGGCCAGGTGATCGACGCGGCCATGGTCGACGGCGCGGCGGTGCTGTCGACGTTCATCCACGGCCTGCGGGCCATGGGCATGTGGCAGGACGCACGCGGCACCAACCTGCTCGACACCGGCGCCCACTTCTACGACACCTACGAGTGCAGCGATGGGAAGTACGTGTCGATCGGTTCGATCGAGCCGCAGTTCTACGCCGAGCTGTTGCGCCTCACCGGTCTCGACAAGGAAGAGCTGCCGCACCAGATGGACCGCGGCCAGTGGGGTGCCATGAAGGAGCGCATGAAGGAGCTCTTCAAGACCAAGACGCGCGACGAGTGGTGCGAGATCCTCGAGTCGAGCCCCGACGTCTGCTTCGCACCGGTGCTGTCGATGGGCGAAGCCCCCGATCACCCGCACAACGTCGCCCGCGGCACCTTCGTCGAGGTGGCCGGCATCAAGCAGCCGGCACCGGCGCCCCGCTTCAGCCGCACGCCCGGGGCCATCGACCGCCCTCCGCCCCACGCCGGCCAGCACACCGACGAAGCACTGGCGGATTGGGGCTTCGACGCCAGCGAGGTCACCAAGCTCCGCGAGGCCGGGGCGATCAAGTAATTCCGCTTCGCACCTAGGATCCACCCGATGGCCACTGCGGTGTTCTTCCACGCGCATCCGGACGACGAGGCGATTGCCACCGGCGGCACCATGGCGAAGGCGGCGGCGGCCGGGCACCGGGTGGTGCTGGTGACGGCGACCAAGGGCGAGCACGGCGAGGTGGCCGAGGGGTTCCTCGAACCGGGCGAGGCGCTGTGGGAGCGGCGCGTGCGCGAGGTGAAGGCGGCCGCCGACATCCTCGGCGTCCACCGCAACGAGTTCCTCGGCTACGTCGACTCCGGGATGATGGACACGCCCGAGAACAACGCGGCCGAGTCGTTCTGGCAGGCCGACATCGACGAGGCCGGTGAGCGGCTGGCGAAGATCCTGCGCGAGGAGCACGCCGACGTGCTCACGATCTACGACCCCAACGGCAACTACGGCCATCCCGACCACATCCAGGTGCACCGGGTGGGCCGGCGGGCGGCCGAGCTGGCGAACACGCCGAAGGTGTACGAGGCGACGATCAACCGCGACCACATGATCGAGCTGCTCAAGCGGGCGCACGAGTACGGCTTGGAGACGCCGGCCGACGACGTGCCCAACCCCGAAGAGGCCTTCGAGCTCGGCATGCCGGCCGAGGCCATCACCACCACCGTCGACGTCCGCGACCACCTCGACAGCAAACGCAACGCCATGGCCGCCCACGCCAGCCAGATCAGCGAGACGTCGTTCTTCCTCGCCATGCCGCGCGATGCGTTCGACGCCGCGTGGGGACAGGAGTGGTACATCCTCCACGGCGCCGCCCCCGGCACCAAGGAGGACGACCTCTTCGCCGGCCTGCCCGCGTGACGTGCCCAGGCTGATCCTTGTCCGCCACGGCGAGGCGGCGGCCGGGTGGAACCAGGACCGCGATCCCGGGCTGAGCGAGGAGGGCCACCGGCAGGCGGCGGAGATGGCCGCCGGCCTGAAGCCGCTCGGGCCGTTGGCGATCGTCGTGAGCCCGCTGCGCCGCACCCGCGAGACCGCCGCGCCTCTCGAAGCGGCATGGGGAGTGACGGCCACCGTCGACGCCGGCGTGGGCGAGATCGTGTCGCCCATCGAGGACCTCGAGGAACGCACGGTGTGGCTGCGCGGGTTCATGGCCGGGGCGTGGGGTGCCGCCACGCCCGAGCACGCGACGTGGCGCCGGACCGTCGTCGACACGCTCCGTGCCATCCCGCACGACGCCGTCGTCGTCACCCACTTCATCGCCATCAACGCGGCGGTCGGCGCCGCGACCGGCGACGACCGCGTCGTCAGCTTCATGCCCGGCAACTGCTCGCGCACGACGCTCGACGTGGCCGACGGGCGGTTGTCGTTGGTCGAGCTGGGCGGCGAGGCGATCAGCGTCGTGAACACGTGAAGGTCGCCCTCACCCCGATCGACTTCCTGACCC
>JAFATL010000396.1 GCA_019243975.1 Actinomycetota bacterium
TCGAGCGCAAGCGGGGCGGCGTCCTCAACGTGTCGTCGATCGGAGGCTTTCAGCCCGGCCCGTTCAACGCCACTTACTCGGCGACCAAGGCGTTCGTCAGCAGCTTCACCGAGGCCGTCCACCAAGAGGTGCGCGGGAGCGGCGTCAACGTCATCGCCCTGTGCCCGGGTCTCACCCGCACGGGCTTCCAAGCCGCGTCGGGGGCCCACGCGTCGACGATGCCGAAGTTCCTCTGGCAGACCTCCGAGCAAGTGGTGAAGACCGCCCTTCGCGACCTGGCCAGGAACAACGCCATGTCAGTGCCCGGCATCCAGAACAAGTTCGCCGCTGCCCTCGTTCGATTCACCCCCCGCCCCGTCGTCCGCCGCATGTCCGCCAGCGTCGGCCGCCGCCTCCGCGACTAGGAGGCGGCAGGGTTCTCGGCCGCGTGGCGCGCCGCCGCGTCGCCGAGGGATTCGACATCGGCACCGGGTCGCAAAGTGACCCGCCCCTCGCCGTGCTCGGCTACTTGGGACCACTCGACGTAGCGAGCGCGCCGGGCCAGGCGACGGAAGATGACCTTCAACAACCACGGGCCCTTGGTGGCGGTCCGCACATAGCCGAGCCGTAGGCCCATGGCTCCCCGACCTACGACGAGGGCGTCGACGCGCAACGCGGCGTCGCCACCCGGAAGGGGCGGCCCGTCCTGCACCAGGCGCACGTCGTGCACCGACCCCAGGCATTCGCCGGAGGCGTCGTACACCGAGGAGTGCAGGAGGTCACTCAGCCTCATGCTGTGATCCCGGTATCGGTCCGATGATGTGGTCGCGCACCCAGCGCTCCTGCGAAAACGTTGCCAGATCCTTGCGCCCGAGACCGAGCGTGACATGGCTGCCGCCGAGGTCGCGCACGTGCTGGAACGGAATGGTCGAGATCTCCTCGCCCTCCGGTGCCAAGCGGTCATGGGCCCACTGCAGCCACGCGCCCAGACGCCGTCGGCCCATGCGGTACAGGAGCGCGCCGGGCCCTGCATGGATGGCCGTGACATAGAGCGCGTCGCCGTCGGCCCCGGGCGTGAGCTCGAGGTCGTCGACGTTGCCGCACGGCACGCCGTCGCGATCGAGCATCTGGCGGTCGAGCAGCCGGAGCCCGGCGTAGAGGACGCGGCCCGCCGTCATGCGCCCGCCTTGGTGATGATCATGAGCGGGATCGTCGCCACCGCGATCAGCAGGATGATGATCAGGTAGATCGTGGCCAGACCGTTGACGATGGGGCCGTTCACCTCGTCGCCCATGTAGTCGCGGTCGTTGGCGATCACAAGAATCGGAAAGTAGGTCAAGGGGAGCGCGGCAGCAGAAAGGACGATCGAATACTCGGTGACCTTGATGGGGTCGACGCCGCTCAGACCGAACAGCACACCCGCGACGATGCTCATCAGTACCACCAGGTGAAAGCGAGCCGCGTGGCGAGCCTTGGTGAACTTGCCCCAGGTCCAGCCGAAGAACTGGGCCACGATGTATCCGGCCGACATCGCGGTCTCCAACGCCGCGCCGAACGTCGCCGCGAAGATCCCAAGGATCAACACGGCCAGGCCGACCTTCCCGACTTCGAAGGCAGTCGGCAGTGCCACCTGCGAGAGCGAGTCCACCGAGATGTGGCGGGGCGCCAGCACGAGGGTCGCGCCCAGCATGATCGCCAGAGAAAGGAACGCCCCCAACGGGAACCCGACGAACACGTTGGCCCTGTTGAGGTTGAGATCCGACTTCGTCCACTTCTCCTCGACGCCTCCCGAGGAGAAGAAGAAGACCTCGTACGGGGTCATCGCCGCCCCGAATAGGGCGATCCCGAAGTAGGCGTAGGTGAAGGGCGTCTCCTTCGACGGGACGGCGGGGTGCAGCGCCTGGTGGAAGATGTGGTTCCAGTCGGGACCGATCTTCCAGACGGTGACGGCGAAGACGAGCAGTGCCAGGCCCATCAGCCCGAAGATCCGCTCCATCCACTCGAACGGCATGCGCCAAATGACCAACCACACGAGGAACCCCGTGACGGGGAGGAGAAGCAGGTAGTTCACGCTCGACACGAGCGATATGGCGATGGCGACACCGGCAATCTCAGCAGTGAGGGTGAGGAAGTTGATGAAGAACGACGCGGCCAGGTTGGCGAAGCCGAAGCCCGGCCCGAGCCGCTCACGCACGAGGTCGAACACCGGCCGCTTCGACATGGCTGCCACGCGCCCGGCCATCTCGGCATAGACGATGATCCCCAGCACGCCGACGAGTACCACCCACGCCAGGCTGAGCTTGAATCGGGCGCCGGTCTCGGCGTTGGCCACCAGGTCGCCGATGTCGACGAACCCGCCGATGGCCGTGAGGATGCCGAGGGTGATGGCGATGAACTTCTTCATTGCAGCCCGTCCATGAAGCGCTGCAGGTCCTTGGCGTCGCCGGCCAATGGCGCCGCGAGCTGCTCGAGGCCCTTGATCTCGCCCCGGCGGACGGCCACCCGCAGGTTGGTGAGGTGGTCCGCCGCCGTCGACAGCAGATCATCAAGCTTCTGCTTGAGCTGGTCGGCCTTCTCATCGGGAGGTTGGATCGAGTCGAACGTGCCCTGCACACCCGTCACCGCGTCCTCCGACTCACCGAGGATCACCGACAGGTAGGGGCCGAAGGCGTGGTCGCGGCTGCCCGTCTGAGCGCTCAGGCGCGCCGTCTCCACCGCGGAGAGCGCGCTCTCCGCAGTCGTCGAGGCCTTGCCGGAGTACTTGCCGTGGGTACGCGCGG
Source organism: Actinomycetota bacterium (assembly GCA_019243975.1). Classification (GTDB taxonomy): domain Bacteria; phylum Actinomycetota; class Acidimicrobiia; order Acidimicrobiales; family JAFATL01; genus JAFATL01. The sequence goes on from JAFATL010000396.1 coordinate 2,760, forward strand.
GGCCGACCGGGTGCGAGACACACCCGGCCAGCAACAGGACTGCGACCGAGGCTGGGACGCCCCAGCGTGGTCGTCGCACGCGGGACCTATGCCCGCAGGTGCTCAAAGATGAAACGTTCCTGATGACCCCGATCGAGCGGGTCAGCCCCGGTTGGCGCTGGTGCTCTCGTGCTCCTCGAGGCCGACGGCGTCCCGGAGCTCCTCGAGATCCTTGTGGAGGTCACGCTCCTCGGTCTTGTCGCTGAGGTGCGCCATGAGGTCGGCGAGGCCGTCGGCGATGGCATTGAGCTTGTGCTGGATCGCCTGGTCGCTCCGGGTCTGGCTGTTCTGCAGCAAGGCGACCATGAGAAACGTGATGATCGTCGTGACGGTGTTGATGATGAGCTGCCAGGTGTCAACTGTCTTGAGCACGAGGATGCTCGGCGCCCAGACCAAGATGAGGATCACGCAGAAGGCGAAGAACGCCGCACGCCCGGCGATCTTGGAAGCCAGGCCGGCGAAGCGGTCGAAGAGGCCGACGCGAGTGGAGACCTCGCTCGGCATCAGGACGGGCTTGTTCTTGTCCTTGTGTGAGAGCTTCGCTTTATTGGGAGCCTTGCCGTTGCCGTTCGAGGTGCGCGCCATCGCGCGAGTTGTTCCCGCGCCAGTAGCGGTTCAACCGCCCGCGCCGCTACCGCCGCCGAAGCCGGCGGTCATGCCGCCATCGACCACGAACTCGGCGCCCGTGCAGTGGGTGCTGTCATCGGAGGCAAGGAACAGCGCCATGTTGGCGATCTCCTCCGCGCCCATCTCCTTGCCTACGGGGATGCGGTTGCGCAGAGAGTCCATGACACCCGGGCCGTATTGGGTGAGCTCGCTCAGCATGGGTGTGTCGACGATGCCGGGGTGGATCGAGTTCACCCGCACGCCGAAGGGCGCCAGCTCCATGGCCGCCACCTTCGTCATGCCTCGCACCGCGAACTTCGACGCCGTGTAGGCG
>JAFATL010000513.1 GCA_019243975.1 Actinomycetota bacterium
GCGCCGACGATGACGGCGCGGATGCCGAGACCCATCACGAAGAGGCCGCCGAACCCGTAGAGCAGGTACAGCCGCGTGGCCAGCTGCTGGCGGTACGAGTACAGGATGCCGATGGCGATGATCGCCACGAATCCGTAGAACATGTGGAACTTGGGCGCCTGGATGTGCTGGCCCGACACCAGGCCCACGCCGAGGATCACCTGGACGAACACGGCGACCTCGGCGAACACGGTGAACCACCACAGCGCACGCGTGCGCAGTTGCGGCAGGCGGTGCGCGCCGAGCGCCCACGCCCCGGCCAGCCCGTTGCCGAGGATCACGACCCACGCCCAACCGGCATGGACGTCGCGAAGCGACGCTAAGACGACAGGGCTGTCGCGCAGCGAAGCGAGGACCAGCGCGCTACGCCTGGGCGTTCTGGATGGCGGCGGCCATCGCCTCCGCCTCAGCCATGGCCTCGGCGGCCACGTCGACCAGGTCGGTGATCTCGTCGTCGGTGAAGCCTGCCAGGGTGCGGAACTTGCGGGCGAGGTGGATCGGGTTCTCCTCGCTCTCGCCCCGGAGGCCGCCGAAGCTGAACAGCTTGTCGACGGTGCGCTGGAAGTCGAGCGCCTGCTGCTGACGCTCCTTGTCCTTCTCGGTGAGACGGCGCAGCCAGTCGGAGCCCATCTTCACGTGGGTGACCTCGTCGGCCAGCATCCAGTCTTCGCAGAAGTAGAGGACGGGGTCCTGGGTGGTGTCGCCGTATTCGCGCATGGTGTTGAACACGTCGATGGCGAGACCTTCGAGGGCGCGGTTGACGCCGGTGAGGCGCAGCACGGGGTCGGCGTTGCAGGCCGCTTCGAAGAGCAGCGTCTGCTCGGCGAACTCGCCGATCTCCGACCCCATGTGCTCGGTGAGCTTGATGGAGATCTCGACGTGGCGCGCCTCGTCCCAGCACTGCCGGGCCATGTCGAGCTTGAGCGCGAACGGCACGTCTTCACGGCCGCTGCCGGTGTCGAAGTCGTAGCAGGTGCGGCCGGCACCCTCGAGGGCCTGGATCTCGCCCACGAAGATGCCGTGCATCAGCTGACGGGCGGCGTCGGGCGAATCGGGGTCGTCGGGCCGGAAGGCAGCCCCCTGGCGGCCGGCCTGCGAGCGGCGGGGGTCGAACACGACCTCCTCGATGCGAATGCGCTCGAAGCGCTCGTCGCGGGCGAGATCGTCGACTGCCAGCATCCGCTTCATCTACCGAGGCCTCCTGAAGGGTGAATCTCGAACGTCAAATCCTACCGTGCGGCCGTGCGGCCACCCTACTTCCGACCCTCCGCAACGGCAGGGCAACCAGCAGCATCGCCAGGCCCACCGCCGCCGGCCATGACACGGGGCCGGTAGCGGGGAGCTGCGCGCCCGACGCCGCCGCCACCGTGTCGGGCCGGGACTGGCGGGCGCCCAGCACCGCCGGCGTCGGCGCCGAGGCCGACTCCGCACGCAGGTAGGTCGGCGCCGGCGCGCCCACGAACACCTGCGCCGCCACCGACGGGATCAGCCCCTTGTCGCTGCCCTTGTCGATGAACAGCATGTACGGCCCCGGAGGCAGTACCGCCTTGTTGGCCGGAACGCTCACCTTCACGTTGCCGCCGTCGGTCGAGGTGATGGAGAGCTCGACTGTGCGCTGGTCGCCGTCGACCAGGTGGGTGATGGCCGGGTTGCGCACCAGCACGACCTTCTTGATCGACGCCGCGTCGGGCGTCGGGATGGTGACCGCGCCGCCGTAGGACAGCGAGCGGTCGCCCAGCCCGCGGATCACGGGGCGGTCGCCGCGCGACAGGTACGGCGGGTTGAACAACTCGAGCGACGCGTCGCGGAAGTTGTTCTCGAAGCCGGGCAGCGTCATCTGCTTGGTGTACGAGTTGGGGATCGGCGCGTGACCGGCCACCAGCACCTGGCCCGTCGGGAGCAGGATGGCGGTGTTGTGATAGGTGCGGTCCTGATGGGCCGTGGCCAGCGGCGTCCACGTACCGCCGCCCTTGCCGTCGGGCGTGAACAGCTCGGCCTGCTTGATGGCCATGCCCAGGCCGGGCAGGTCGACGTCGTCAGCCGATGCCCCCGAGAACGCGGCCACCGTCTCGTCGGGCAGCACGACCGCGGTCGAGTACCAGCGGGCCTGCGTCATCGAGCCGGTGGGGGTGGTCGTCAGCGACTCCTTGCCGTCGCTGCCGATCTTCACCGTGTTGATGCGACTGCTCGCCACCGGCAGGTACGAGCCGGGCGTCGGGAACAGCACTCCGCCCGCCGACAGGAACGACTCGCTGTCGTACGGCGGGGCCAGCGGCAGCGCCACCGAGAACGTCGAACCGCGGAAGCCGACCTGGGTGAGGTCGGGGATGCCGAAGCCGGGGATGCCGAGGTCGGTCCACGTCTTCGACGTCGGGTCGTAGCTCGACGCGTTGTTCCAGAACAGCTCCATGTAGTCCTCGCCGGCCGGGTTGAACGCCTGCCCGGCGGCGTCGAAGTACACGTGCCCGTCCGGCAGCAGGTGCAGGCGCGGGAACAGCGGCAGCGACTTCTGCCCGCCCGCTCCATTGTCGGTCCACGTGCCGGCGGCGGTGTCGTACGTCTCGGTGTTGCGCACGTTGCCGCCGCTGTTCGGCATGTCGTGCGCGTCGGTGTACACCGGCTTCAGCAACTTGGTCACGCCACCGGCGACGACGAGGTTGCCGTTGGGCAGCGTCACCAGCGACGGGTACCAGCGCCCGTAGTTCATGGCGCCGCTCTGGGCCCACGTGTTGGTGACGGGGTCGTAGATGCGAGTGTTCTTGAGACCCTCGAGCTCGCTCACCCCGACGCCGTCGGCGATCTTCGGGTCCTCGTAGTAGTCGGTGCCGCCCGCGGCCAGCACCTTGCCGTTCGACAGGATGACCTGGTCCGAGCAGAACAGGGCGCCGTCGTTGATGGCGGGGTCGGATGGCGCGCCCACGTCGCTGATGGTGTTGCCGCTGGGGTTGGCACCCCCGTCGCCGGGCGAGGGCTCGGTCCACGTGCTGCCCGCCGGGTTGGCGAAGTCGATGCCGAGCACGCGCCCGTGGTCGTTGAGGATGCGGTCGCCCGCCTCCACCACCGTGTTGAGCTGGATGTCTTCGGTGCCCTCGAGGGCGTTCCAGTAGAGGACCTTGCCCGTCGGTAAGCCGACACTGCTGGCCGCCGCGGGCAGGCAGTCGAACGTGCCGTCGGGCCGGGCGACACACCCGGCGGTGCCCGGGCGCTTGAACGCGTCCTCCCGGAACGGCGACGAGAACGAGCCGAGCTTCGCCGGGTCGTCGGCGTGGGCGCCGGGAGCCAGCACCAACCCCAGCACGCCGACCGCCGTGATGAACACCGCGAGCGTCTTTCGCATGGTTCCCCCAAAGCCGGTTCAGCCCGCCGGTGGACCGTGGTGAGTACGGGACAGCGGCCCGATTATGCCCCACCGGATGACCAAGTGGTCATCTCGGCGAGGGACGCTCGTTCAGACCGGGTCGGGGGGCGGCTCGTTGCCGGAGAGGAACGTCGGCGGCGTCCAGCTCACAGCACCCGCAGTCTTGAGCTCGGCCACCGCGGGGACCGGCGACGGGTCGCTGAACAACAGCTCGTCGCCGTAGTCGGCGGGGCGGCCGGTGGCGTCGACGACCCACCACGACGCCTCCAGCGCGATGCCGTGCGGGTCGTTGAAGTAGATCGAGCGCACGAAGCCGTGGTCGACGACGTCGGTGACCTCGCAGCCCGCCTCCTTCAACCGCCGCTGCAGGTCGAGCAGCCCCTGCTCGTCGGCCAGGTTGAACGACAGGTGGTCGAACTGCGCCTCGCGCAGCCGGTCG
>JAFATL010000325.1 GCA_019243975.1 Actinomycetota bacterium
GACGTGAGCGTGTTGCTGAGCGTCTGCTGGAGGCTCTGGGCCACGTTGTCGATGTCGTTGGTGACCCGACTGAGCAGGTCGCCCCGGGCGTGGTGGTCGATGTAGCTCAGCGGCAGCGCGTTGATCTTGGCCTCGGCCATGTTGCGCAGCCGCCACATCAGGGTCTGCACCAGCCCGGCGATCATGTACGACGCGCTGAGCGACAGGATCCACGCCGCCAGGTAGAGCAACACGACCATGTAGAGGATGTGGTGCAGGCGGGGGAAGTCGATGCCCTTATGCAGGAAGACGCCCTTGAAGATGACGTCGGTGGCGCTGCCGAGCACCTTGGGGCCGAAGACGTTGAGCGTGGCCGCCGACACGGCGGTGAACAGCACGAAGATGAGCGTCACCCACTGCGGGCCGAGCATGCCGAGCAGGCGCCGGATGCTGGCGCCGAAGTTGTGCGACTTCTCCAGCGGCATGCCCATAGCGCCCCACCGGGCTTGCGGCCCGCTGGCGAGGTCGGCCGCCTTCAGTGTCTTCTTCTCCTCCGGCTCCTCCGGCGTGCCGTTCTTGCCGTTCGTGCCGTTGGTGGAGGAGCCGTTGCCGTTGGTGCTCATGCCATGGCCCCTTCCCGCTCACCGATCTGCGACTGCACGATCTCGGCGAACGTCGGGCACCTGTCGAGCAACTCTTCGTAGGTGCCGATCCCGATCATCTCGCCGTTCTCAAGCACGATGATCTGGTCGGCGCCGGCGATGGTCGACACGCGCTGCGCCACGATGAGCACGGCCGAGTTCTCGGTGTACTTGGGCAGAGCGGCGCGTAGGCGGGCGTCGGTGGTGAGGTCGAGGGCCGAGAACGAATCGTCGAAGATGAAGATCTCCGGCTTGCGGATGAGGGCCCGGGCGATGGAGAGCCGCTGACGCTGGCCGCCGGAAAGGTTGGCGCCGCCCTGCTCGACCAGAGCGTCGAGCTTGCCCGGCATCTTCTTCACGAAGTCGGCGGCCTGCGCCACGCGCAGGGCGGCCCACATCTCCCGTTCCGTTGCGTCGGGCTTGCCGTACTGCAGGGTGGAGCGGATGGTGCCCGAGAAGAGGTACGGCTTCTGGGGGACGAGGCCGAGCTTGCTCGACAGCACGTCCGGGTCGATGTCGCGCACGTCGACGCCACCCATCAGCACCGCGCCCGACGTGACGTCGAACAGCCGCGGTATGAGGTTGACGAGCGTGGTCTTTCCGGCGCCGCTACTGCCGATGATGGCGGTGGTCTGCCCGCGTTCGACGAGGAACGTGATGTCGTTGAGCACCGCTCGCTCGGCACCGGGGTAGTGGAAGCCGGCGCTGCGGAACTCGACCTGGCCCCGCACCCGCGGCGCCTCGGGCGCATCGGTGGCCTCGACGCTGCTGGTGGTGTCGAGCACCTCCTGGGCCCGGCCCGCCGACACGGCCGCCCGGGGGATCATCGAGACCATGAACGTGGCCATCACGACCGACATGAGGATCTGGAGCAGGTAGCTCAGGTAGGCCACGATCGTGCCCACCTGGATGGCGCCCGAGTTCACGCGGCTGGCGCCCAGCCACAGCACGCCGACGCTCGACAGGTTCACCAACACATTGACGGTCGGGAACATCGCCGACATCAGGCGGCCGGCGCGCAGCGACACCTCGGTCAGCTCGTCATTGGCCTTGGTGAAGCGGCGGGTCTCCTCCTTCTCACGAACGAAGGCGCGCACGACGCGGATGCCGGTGATCTGCTCCCGCAGGACCCGGTTGATCTGGTCGATGCGCTCCTGCATGACGCGGAAGGCGGGCACCATCCCCGCCACGATCACGCCGAGCACGATCGCCGAGGCCGGCATCGAAACGAGCAGGATCGTCGACAACCCCAGGTCCTGGCGCAGGGCCATGATCACACCGACGACCATCGTGATCGGTGCCGAGATCGCCATCGTGCAGATCATCACCACGAGCATCTGGATCTGCTGCACGTCGTTGGTGATGCGCGTGATGAGCGACGGGGCGCCAATCATGTTGACTTCGCGCGCCGAGAAGCCCGTCACCCGGTGGAACAGGCTGTTGCGCAGGTCGCGCCCGAAGCCCATGGCGCTCATCGCCCCGAGGCGGATGGCGCCGACCGCGAACACGATCTGGATCAGCGAGAAGATGAGCATGATGCCGCCCATCCGCCAGATGTAGGGCTGGTTGTGCTTGAGGATGCCGTCGTCGATGATGTGCGCGTTGATCGTCGGCAGCGTCAGGGCCGCGGTCGTCTGCACCGCCGACAGCACGACGACGCCGAGCAAGATCTTCTTGTACGGCCCCAGGTGGGAGCGCAGCAGGCGGATCAGCACTGACCGCTCCGGGCGTGCACGCCGTAGAGGAACTGCTTCACGACGTCGCGCGACGACAGCGGCGCGTCGTTGAGCAGGGGATGGGTGGTGGCCAGGGTGACAGCCCGCAGCCGCCTGGCCGCCTCGGGGGGCTTGACCGCCAGACGCTCGCGGTGGGCCTCGAAGATCCGCACCAGACCTTTGAGCGGCGGCTTCGGGCTGGGTGAGTGGTCGTGGAACCGGGGTCCCACCGCCGACATCAGGCGCCACACGTCGATGACCCGCAGCTGGATGGCAGCCACCGCGGCGTCGAGGCACTTCTCGAGCGATTGCGACACGTCGATGGCGTACAGCGCCGCTTCGAGGGGCTCGGAGTCGACGGCCTTGTCGACGACGGCGGCGATGAGGGCGTCCTTGTCGGGGAAGGCGCGGAAAATCGTGCCCTCGGCGATGCCGGCGGCATCGGCGATCTGCTTGGTAGTGACCCGCTCGCCGTGCTCCAAGATGAGAGGAAGGGCGGCGTCGACGACCATCTCGCGCCGGGCCTCGGGGGCCATGGGCGCGGCGCGGCCACTGCGTTCGACGACGGGGGATGTCACGGCGCCCAGTGTCGCATGAGTGCGGACTCACTCACAAGTCGATACGGCAGTATGAGAGGTATGGAATGGCCGGAAGGGTTCATGTGGGGCACGGGGGCGTCCTCGACACAGTGTGAAGGGGCGGCCCCGGCGTCGGATTGGCTGCGATGGGAGCGCGAGGGGCACGCGCCGGTGTCGGGGGAGGGCAACGGCTTCGGCACCCGCTACGCAGAGGACTTCGCCCTGCTCGCCGGCCTGGGCCTGACCCATCACCGGCTGTCGATCGAGTGGGCGCGCATCGAGCCCGAGCAAGGGCGGCGCGACGCCAATGAGGTGGCGCGCTACCGCGAGATCCTCAGCGCGGCGACGGACACGGGTGTGAACCCGTGGGTGTGCCTGCACCACTTCACCCTGCCGGCGTGGTTCGCGGCGAGGGGCGGGTTCCTCGCCGACGACTGGAACGACCACTGGACGCGCCACGTCGACTTCATGGCCGAGACCTTCGCCGACCTCGTCTACGGGTGGCAGCCGGTCAACGAGACGAACTACTACGCCCGCATCGCCTACCGGCAGCGGCGCTGGCCACCCGGCCATGACGACGTCGACGAGGCGACGCGCGCCGACGTCGCCATCCACCTGGCCACGGCCGAGGCTGCGGCCCGTATGCGGCAGACGGGCCGGCCGGTGGCGTCGATCTACGGCCTGTCCACGGCCGTCGCCCAGGATAACGACCCCGCCTCACGCGAGTTCGTCGAGCGGTTCTACGAGTCGAGTTGGAACCCCGGCCTGCGCCTGTTCCGCGACGGCGTGCTCGCCGTTCCGCACGCGTCCGCCGTGGAGCGGCCCGATCTGGCCGGGTGCTTCGACCTGATCGGCTTCTCGTACTACGCGACCATCGGCGCGGCCGCCGGCCACTCAGCCGTGCACCCGCCCGATGCGTCGGTGTCGCCGTTGGGGTACGGCATCTGGGCCGATGGTCTCGGCCTGGTGCTGGAGCGGCTGGCGACTGAGGTGCCGAACACGCCGCTGCTCGTCGCCGAGTACGGCATCGGCACGCAGGACGACGAGGTCCGCGCCGAGTACCTCCGGCGCGGCCTCGAGGAGACGGCCTCGGCGCTGGCGCGGGGCATCGACGTCCGTGGGTTCTTCCACTGGACCGCGGTCGACAACTACGAGTGGCTGCACGGGTACGACGTCTCGTTCGGGATCATCGACCGCGACCGCACGGTGCGCGCCAGCGCCGAGGTGCTCCGCCGCCGTTAGGCCGCCGCTTTTGCCAACGACGCAGACAGCAGCGGCGTGAAGCCGATGGCGCCGTAGACGATGACGTGGAACCAGCGGATCTCCAACCGCTGGAACCAGGCGGGCCGGGAGGCCGAGGCCCACAGGCCGACGAGGAGCGCCACGCCGTTGAGGGCGGAGTACGCGAGGAGCAGCGCTCGGGCCGTCGAGCCGAGCGCGGACAAGGCCGCCAATGCGGTCATCTTTGATTCCCTTTCGTCCGTGTGCAGACGCGGCGCGTCGGCACGGTCTCGCAGTGCGGGGCGTCAGTGCGACACGACGGGAGGAGCGCGGGAGCTGCGAACGCTGAGGCGCAGCTCGCGAAGTGAGGCTGGGGTTGAGGTCGACGTGCGCCGGCGGGCCGCCAGCGCCACGCCGGCCCCGGCGACGAGGAGGAGCGCGAACGGCAGCGGTGTCGCACGCTCGCCCCGGTCGGCCAGACCGGTGACGTCGAACAACTCGACGTCGGACGAGCGGGCGGCCACCGCGGCGCCCAGGCCGCGGCTGGATGCCGAGAGCGACCCGGTCCGGCCTGCCGCAATCGACGTCCGCGCCGTGGGCGCATCGCGCAGGTGCATGGCCGCCAGGCCGCCCATCGCGGCCATGGCGACCGCCACCAGGAGCGTGGCGCGACGGAGGCGGGAAGGGGGAAGCAGAAGGGCAATCGTACTGCCGGCATGACGGCACTCCGGCGCCCCGACGGCACGTAGGCTCGACCTCATGTCCGATCAGCTCGAACTGAAGGACCCGATCAACAAGCAGCCGATCGTCATCACCACGGTCAAGAAGGCCGAGATCGAGGTGGTCGGCCACCAACGCAAGCCCCGGCCCGCTCATCTCAAGGCCCTGACGGCGTCGATGCAACGCATGGGCTTCATCACGCCGCTTGTCGCCGTCGAGCGCGAGGGCAAGTACGTCGTCATCGACGGCCAGCACCGGTTCACGGCGGGCGCCGAGCTCGGCGTGAAGGAGTTCCCGGTCGTCGTCGTCCCCGAGAAGTTGGCGCGCCGGATGATGAGCCTCAACGTCGAGCAGAGCCTCAACATCCGTGAGAAGGCGACGATCGCGTTGTCGATCTACCGCGAGATGCTCGAGGAGACTCCCCAGAAGAAGGAGGACGACGGCGACGTTGTCGACATCCTCGAGCATGCCCACGTTGTGACGTTGGGGTTGGCCTACGAGGGCAACGGCCGCCTGGCCGGCAGTGCGTTCGAGCCGCTCCTCAAGAACTGCGACGGCTTCCTGTCGCAGCCGCTGAGCACGGCGATGGAGACGCGCCAGGGCCGGGCCGACAGCCTCAACGAAGCAGCCAAGCGAGTGAAGGCGGTCGAGGACGCGCTCAAGGAGAAGGGCCAGTGGCACTCGATGGCCCGCTACCAGATCATCAGCTTCGCCAACCCGGCCAAGCGGGCGCGCAAGACGGCTGACTTCGACAAGACCTTCGCCAAGTTCTTGGCGACGCTGGAAGAGCTGGCCGAGTCGCCCGGAAAGGCGCTGCGGGAAAAGGTGTCCGAGGAATAGCAGTCCGCCGTTAGGGCGGCGGCGCCTCGGTGGGGTACGTCCAGTCGGGTCGCTTGAAGTGTTGGCGCAAGTCGTAGACGGCCTGCCCGTGGCCGAGATCGACGAGCTTGGGCAGGACCAGCGGGCGCGGACGCGGGCAGCGACCCAGTTCCATGTGTTCGACGAACTCGTCCGGGAACGCCCGCAGGATGCTCGCCACCATGACCTGCTCCTCGGTGCCGAGGTAGCACCGGTTGGCGTCGGTGACCTTGGCCAACCAGGCATGGACGGCATCGAGGTCCGACGTGTCGCCGGCACCGGCTTCGAGTCGTTCCAAGCGCGCCGTGATCTCGCCCGTGCCCGTCTTGCACGGCGGGCACTGTCCACATGACTCGACGTAGAGGAACCGCGAGAACTGGCGGGCCACCTCGACCATGCACGCGGTGTCGTCGTAGACGATGAAGCCAGCCGCACCCATCCCGCTGCCGACGGCCTGGAAACCTTCGTAGCTGAGCGGCACGTCGAGGTGGTCGGCGGTGACGACGGGACCGGCCACACCGGAGAACACCGCCTTCACCCGCCGGCCCGGGCCCACGCCCGAGCCAACGGCGTCGATGACGGCGCGCAACGGTGTGCCCAACTCGACCTCGCCGACATCGGGTGCCACGACGTCGCCCACCACCGTCGTGACGACCGTTCCCGGCGACTCTGCCGTGCCCATCGAGCGGAACCAGTCCGCGCCCCGGAAGAGGATGTGGGGCACGTTCGACAACGTCTCGGCGTTGTTCACGAGGGTCGGGTTGGACTCGTCGCGCGTGTGGCCGGGGCGCAGCGGCTTGGCCTCCCAGCCCGCCTGCGGTCCGCCCGCGAAGAGACCGTGCTCGAACGGGCGCAGGAGGCGCGGAAGCGGCCCGCCCCCTTCGATCACCTCGAGCAGCGCCGTCTCCTCGCCGAACAGGTACTCCTCCGGGCCTTGCACGATGGTGAGCGCGCAGTCGCGGCAGATGCCGGCCTCCTGCATCTCGCCCACGGCGCGGGTGAGCGCCTCCACCTCCAGCTCGAAGCTGGCCTTGAGCCCGATGAACGCCTCGTCGGCGCCGACCGCGAAGGCGGCGATGATGATCCCTTCGACGAGCTGATAGGGGTTGGCGCGCATGAGGGCGCGGTCCTTGAAGGTGCCGGGCTCGCCTTCGGCCGCGTTGCACACCACGTAGTGGTGGGACCCCGCCTGGCCGGCGACGCCCGCCCACTTGCGGCCGGTCGGGAAGCCGGCGCCGCCCCGTCCCCGCAGGCCACTCCGCGAGAGCTCGTCGATGGTGCCGGCGGGGCCCAGCTCCTGGGCTCGGGCCAAGCCCAGACCACCGTCGCCCGCGAGGTACTCGTCCAGCGACGTCATGGGCTGCTCGGGGAGCAGGAACGGCGTGGAAGCGATGGAGCCAGCGTAGGTGGCTCCCGGCTGGTCGCCGTCACGCGTGGTCGTGGCATCGGTCACCGCGTCATGAGGACGGCATCCCTACGATGAAGCGATGGCCGAGCTCGGCATCACCCTCGTGGGGGACGGCGAGTTGGTGCCGTGCGTCGACGGGACCGAGCGGCCGTATCTGTCGCTCGATGCGGCTGCGTCCACCGGCGCGCTGCCCTCCGTGGCCGAACGCGTGGCCGAGTTCCTGCCCAACTACTCGAGTGTGCACCGCGGTGCGGGGTGGAAGTCGCAGCAGGCCACCGCCGAGTACGAAGAAGCACGGGCCGCCACGCTCGTGTTCGCCGGCCGCGAGGGTCGTGACGACGTGGCGATCATCTGCCGCAACACGACTGAGGCGATCAACCACCTCGCCTACCGCCTGGGGCTGGCGGCTTCCGATGTCGTGCTGACGACCGTCGTCGAGCACCACGCCAACCTGCTGCCGTGGGGACGCCTGTGCCGGCGTCGCTACGTCGAGTGCGGATCGTCCGGCACGTTCGACATCGACGCCGTGCGGGCCGGACTCGACGAGCGACCGGTGCCCCGGCTGCTCGCCGTCACCGGCGCGTCCAACGTCACCGGTTGGGTGTTGCCGATCGACGAGATCATCGACGAGGCCCACGCCCGGGGCGTGCCCGTGTTGGTCGACGGGGCACAGCTGGCGCCGCACCGACCGCTCCCGGCCGACGCCGACTTCGTTGCGTGGAGTGGGCACAAGATGTACGCCCCGTTCGGCGCGGGCGTGCTGGTCGGGCCCCGGACTGCGTTCGCGTCGGGCGACCCGTTCCTCGCCGGTGGCGGGGCCGTCGACCTGGTCGACCTCGACGAGGTGGTGTGGACCGACCCACCGGAACGCGAGGAGGCAGGCTCGCCGAACGTGATGGGCGCCGTCGCGCTGCACGCGGCCCTCGACGCGTTGACGACGATCGGCTGGGACGCGATCCGTTCGCACGACGACGCGCTGGGCGAACGGCTGCGAGCCGGGCTGCAGCGCATCGACGGGGTGCGGTTGCTCGGTCCGGCCCACGCCGACGTGCTGCCGGTGGCGACGTTCGTCATCGACGGCATGCCCCACGCGCTGGTCGCGGCGCGCTTGAGCGCCGAGTACGGCATCGGTGTGCGGCACGGGTGCTTCTGTGCCCATCCCTATCTGACCCGCCTGCTCGGCCTCGACGACGCCGAGGTGGAGGCGTACCGGCAGGCTGTCCTTCAGGGCGACCGCACGCGCATGCCGGGCGCGGTGCGGGCCAGCGCGGGGCTGTCCACCACGCTGGGCGACGTCGACCGGTTCCTCGACGCCATGAGGGAGATCACCTCGGGCGCGCCGGCGCCGGTGACCTACGGCATCGACCCGCACACGGGTGACTTCTGGCCCCACGCCGACGGCGGCCCGTGGTCGACGGCGATGCGGCGCCTCGGCGCGTCGTGCGCCCGGGGCTGACCGCTAGCGTCGTCGCGGTGGACGTTGCCGCGTTGTTGGTCGAGTTGTACGACCGCCTGCCCCCTCTCGTGCGCCACGCGGTGGAGGGATTGACGCCGGAGCAGCTGGTCGAGCAGCCCGCGCCGGGCGCCAACACCATCGGATGGCTGATCTGGCACGTGGCGCGCGTGGAGGACGACCACATCGCCGACGTCATGGGCGTCGGTCAGCTGTGGGCCGATGGCGACTGGGCGGCGCGGTTCGGGCTCGAGCCCGACGTGAAGAACCTGGGCTATGGGCACTCAGCGGAACAGATGGCGCAGGTGCGGCCGGAGAGCAGCGACGCGCTCATCGAGTACTTCGACGCCGTGCACGCGCGCACCGTCGCGTGGCTGGCCGGCCTGACGTCGGAGGATCTCGATCGCGTCGTGGACACGCGGTGGGATCCGCCGGTGACCTTGGGCGTGCGGCTCGTGAGCGTCGCCGACGACAGCCTGCAGCACGTGGGCCAAGCGGCGTACGTGCGCGGGTCGCTGCTCGACGCGACTTAGTCGAAGCCGGCCGAGACCGCGCCCAGTTCGGCCCGTTCGGCGTGGCGCCGATAGGCCCATCCGGGGCCGCGCACAACGAAGGACAACCGGTCCTTCCAGTTCGTCGAGTGGGCGACGTCGCGGATCATGTCGCGGTGCTCGTGGCTGGCGATGCGCAGCGGGTTGTAGGTGTTGATGTTCTTGGTCAGCCCGTAGACGACGTTCTCGTCCTCACGCTCGAACGTGCCGAACAGGCGGTCCCACACGATGAGGATGCTGCCGTGGTTGCGGTCGATGTACTTCGAGTTGGAGCCGTGGTGCACGCGGTGGTGTGACGGCGTGTTGAAGACCTCTTCGGCCGCGCCCATGCGTCGAATGGCGTCGGTGTGGATCCAGTACTGGTACAGCAGGTTCACGCCGCGGGCCTGGGCGATGAGGTTCGGGCGTACGCCGGCCCGGGCCAGCAAGCCGTAGGGGAGGAACACACCGAACACGTCGGCCACCGGCTGCCGCAACGCGGTGGAGAGGTTGTAGCGCTCGCTCGAGTGGTGCACGACGTGGATCGCCCAGAGGGCGCGCACCTCGTGCATGAAGCGGTGGTTCCAGTAGTAGATGAAGTCCCACCCGGCGATGGCCGCCGTCCAGCCCAGCGCGCCCCCGCCGAGATCGCGGCCCTTGTTCTTGGCCCACATGTTCGTGGGGGACAGGCGGTCGCTCACCGTTGTGCCGACGGCGATTCCTCCCGCGGCAATGGCGACCGGTCCCCCGATCTTGGCGACGCGACGCGCTGCCCTGCCGATGCGGCCCTCGCGCTTCGCCAGCCGGTCGGCGATGGTGGTCGCAACGGCCGCGCCCACGGCCGTGCGCACCAGGGCGTTGGGGAAGCGCCCCTTGCCGGGGATGACGCGCTTCACGAGTGCGGCTGCCGCGAACGGCGCCAGCAGGCTGCCGACGCCCATGGCCAGGCTCGCCGCCGTGTCGTCCTTGGTGTAGTCCGCCGCGCTTGGACCCTGGAACTCTGCGCGCGTCGCCAGGTACCGGCGCTCTGCCCCCATCGAGCCGAAGTAGAACGGCACCGCCGCGACCGTCAGGTCGATCACGACGCGAGGTTCTACACGGTCGGGTCCCGACCCTGCTGCGACGTACGTTGTGGGCCCTTCCTGCTGCGCGAACTGCGCAACGGGCGCGAATCGCTGCAGGAAGTGCCCAATACGTGGAGAAATATCGTCAGCCGCGGTGAGGCCGGCGGAAGCCAGACGGAACTACCACCGTGACACGAGTGTCAGATATGCTGCTCTGAACTCGACGAGGGGAGCCCGATGCACGTCGGAATGGCTGTGTTCTTCCAGGGGTCTGAGACGCGTTCCGACGAGGAGGTCTACCGCGACGACCTCACGCTGGCCGACCT
>JAFATL010000598.1 GCA_019243975.1 Actinomycetota bacterium
GCGGAGGCGACCCTCGACGTCGACGTGCGCGCTGCGACTCCCGACGAGCAGGACCGGGTCGACGCCGCGTTCCGTGGCCTCACGCCGACGCTGCCGGGGGCGGAGCTCGAAGTGCGCGGCGGCCCCAACCGTCCGCCCTTGCCGACGGCGTCGTCATTCGACCTGTTCCGCCGGGCCCAGGCCGTGGCCGATCGGCTTGGCTTGCCCGAACTTGAGGGCGTCGAAGTGGGTGGCGGCTCCGACGGTAACTTCACCGCCGCGGTGGGCGTGCCGACGCTCGACGGCCTCGGTGCCGTCGGCGGCGGGGCCCACGCCGAAGGGGAGCACGTCGTGCTGGCGGCCATGCCCGGCCGCGTCGCCCTGCTCGCCGAGTTGGTCAGGGACCTGCTGCAGGCGCGTTGAGGTCGACGGTGAGGTCGCCGTTGTCGGCGACCGTCACCTTGTAGTGCGGGAGCCCGGCGCCGTCGCCCGGGTAGATCTGCTTGCTGCACGGGTCGCGGAAGTCGTGCGACTTCTGGCGCCACACGATCTGGCATGTCCGCCGCTCGTTTTCGGGGTGGGCGAGGAAGGCCGACCACCCCGCCTTGTCATCGCGGCCCTGGTGCTGCACGTAGATGTCGCGGCTCTTGTTGAGCAGGTCCTGGAACAACAAGGGGCCGTGCTTGGCGATCTCGTCGGCGAACCGGTCGGCCCGCCGGATCTTGAACGTGGACTCGCCGAGGTGGACCTTCGTCCCCGGCTTGCTCGTCAGTCGCAGGGCGAAGACGAACAGCAGCACGGCCGCCGCCAGCAGCAGGGCGGCGGTGACGACGATGCCCTGGCGGCGCGTCATCCGCCCTGCAGCCACGCGGCGGTGACGGCGTCCGGTCGCGCTCGCCGCCCACCCGGCTCGGCCCGGTCGAGGGCGGCGATGATGGCGGGGCCGGGGTCGTCGTCGGGGATGACGTCGTCGACGATGCCGAGCTTGAGCAGGTCGCCGCTCGTGAGCTTGAGCTGGGCGGCCAGCTGGGGCGTGCGGTCGGCGGACCGGTGCAGGATCGCCGACGCGCCGGCCGGGGAGATCACCGAGAAGATGGCGTGCTCCTGGATCAGCAGCACGTCGGCGTTGGCGATGGCGAGCGCGCCGCCGCTGCCACCCTCGCCAACACACACGGCGACGCTCGGCGTCGGCAGCGCGTCCATGGCCGCGAACGTGCGGGCGATCTCGCCGGCGATGCCGTCGGCCTCCGACTCGGCGCGCGGGTCGGCGCCGCGCGTGTCGACGAATGTGAGCACCGGCAGCCCGATGCGGCCGGCCAGGTTGATGGCGCGCTGGGCCAACCGGAATCCTGCCGGCCCCGGACCGTTGGCGGCGTCGGCGCCGCGGCTGTGCATGGCGACCACCATCACCCGGCGGCCCTCGATCGTCGCCAGCCCGGCCCGCATGACGGCGTCGGTGCCCCGCAACTCGCTCCACGACGACGTGAGGCGAGCTGCCCACTCGTAGCCCGATGGGCGGCGCTCGTCGCGCGCTCGCTGCACCTCGCCGTAAGGGCCGGGAGAGAAGCCGCTCGGTGCGAGAGCGTCGCGTTCGGGCAGCACCAGCGGTGTGTCGCGCAGGCCGAGGGCGGTCTCGACCCACGCCGCTTGCTCGTCCGCGCGCGTGAGTGCGTCGACCAAGGCGGCCTCGTACGCCGACTCGGCCGTGTGCGAGCCCTCGGGCAGGGGGCTGCCGGTGGTGTGCTCGACCACGCGCGGTCCGGCGAACCCGACCGTCGCGCCGGGCTCGGCGGCGCGGATGTCGGCCAGCGAGCCGTACGACGCGAACACGCCGCCGGTCGTGGGGTGGCGGTGCACGGCCACCTGCAGGAGTCCGGCCACGGCGTGGTCGCGCGCCGCCGCCGACGTCCGTGCCATCTGGACGAGGGCGACCATCCCCTCCTGCATGCGGGCGCCGCCGCTCGACGTCACCACCACCACGGGCAGATCCTCGGCCGCCGCCCGCCGGTAGGCGCGAGCCACCCGTTCGCCGTGGGCCGCGCCCATCGAGCCGCCCAGTACGTCGAACCGGCCCTCGATCAATGCATACGACTCGGTGCGCCCGGTCAGCACCGATTCTTCAGTGGGCGGGACGTAGCCGGGGAAGCCGAGGGGGTCACCTGCGGTGAGGTCGGCATCCCACTCCGTCTGGAGGGGGTGCAGGGGCACCCGCCTAGTATCTCGCCCCGTGGAACGCCCCTACCGCGTCGTCGTGGCCAAGCCCGGCCTCGACGGCCATGACCGTGGAGCCAAAGTCATCGCCCGCGCCCTGCGCGACGCGGGCTTCGAGGTCATCTACACCGGCCTGCACCAGACACCCGAGCAGGTGGTGGAAGCGGTGATCCAGGAGGACGCCGACGCCGTCGGCCTGTCGCTCCTGTCCGGCGCCCACATGACGCTGTTCCCCAAGGTGCTCGAGGGCCTGCGGGCCCGGGGCGCCGACGACGTCCTCGTGTTCGGCGGCGGCATCATCCCCGACGCCGACATCGCCCCGCTCAAGGAGATGGGCGTGGCCGAGGTGTTCACGCCGGGAGCGTCGATCACTGCAATCACCGACTGGCTCAGCGCGGCCCTCGACGGCAAGGAACGGAACAACTAGGTGGATCTCTTCGAGTACCAGGGCAAGCAGTACTTCGCCCGCTTCGGCATCCCCGTGTCGCCCGGAGGCGTGGCCGACACCGTCGACGAGGCGGTGAAGCAGGCCGACGCCGCCGGTTACCCCGTCGTCGTGAAGGCCCAGGTGCAGGTCGGTGGGCGCGGCAAGGCGGGCGGCATCAAGCTGGCCGACAACGCCGATGAGGTGCGCGAGCACGCCGGCAACATCCTCGGCATGGACATCAAGGGCCACGTCGTACGCCGGTTGTGGGTCGAGCACGCGTCCGACATCAGCAAGGAGTACTACGCGTCGTTCACCCTCGACCGCGCCGCCAAGTTGCACCTCGGCATGGTGTCGGCCAAGGGCGGCGTCGACATCGAGCAGGTGGCCGAGGAGGATCCCGGCGCCATCGCTCGAATTCACATCGACCCCGTCGACGGGCTGACCGAGGCGACGGCGCGGCAGCTGGTCGACGAAGCGGGGCTCGACGCCGAAGCGCGCGACGGCGCCGTCGACATCCTCCTCAAGCTCTACACGTGCTACGTCGAGGGCGACGCCGACCTGGTCGAGATCAACCCGCTGATCCTCACGCCCGAGGGCAAGGTGCACGCCCTCGACGCCAAGGTGTCGCTCGACGAGAACGCGTCGTTCCGCCATCCCGAGTGGGACGAGTTCCGCGGCCTCGAGGTGCTCGACGAGCGCGAGAAGCTCGCCCGCGAGAAGCACCTGCAGTACATCGGGCTCGACGGCACCGTCGGCATCATCGCCAACGGCGCCGGTCTGGCCATGAGCACGTGTGACGTGGTCAACCAGGTGGGCGGCGAGCCCGCCAACTTCCTCGACATCGGCGGCGGCGCCAACGCCGATGTGATGGCCAACGCCCTCGAGGTCATCAACACCGACCCCAAGGTGCGGTCGATCTTCATCAACATCTTCGGCGGCATCACCAAGGGCGAAGAGGTGGCCAACGGCATCGTGCAGGCGCTCGGCCGCGTCGACCTCAAGTCACCGATCGTCATCCGCCTCGACGGCACCAACGCCGAAGAGGGGCGGGCGATCTTGAAGGATCACGAGTCGGACCGGTTGATCTCCCGCCCGACGATGCTCGATGCGGCTCGCACCGCGGTCGAGCTGGCCGGGAAGGGGAACTGACATGGCGATCTTCGTCGACGAGAACACCAAGGTCGTGGTGCAGGGCATCACCGGCTCGCAGGGCACGTTCTACGCGCTGCGCAATCGCGCCTACGGCACCAACGTGGTCGCGGGCACGAACCCCAAGAAGGCGGGCACCGACGTCGAGGGCATTCCCGTGCTGGCTACGGTGAAGGACGCGCGCGAGCAGTTCGGCGCCAACGCGGCGATGGTGATCGTGCCGGCGCCCTTCGCGTCCGACGCGATCTTGGAGGCCGCCGAGGCCGGCATCGAGCTGATCGTGTGCCTCACCGAGGGCATCCCCGCCCAGGACGAGGCACGCGTGTTCAACACGCTCAAGCGCGACTACCCCGGCAGCCGGCTGCTCGGCCCCAACTGTCCCGGCCTCATCACGCCGGGCAAGTGCAACATCGGCTTCACGCCTGGCGACAGCGCGCTGCCCGGCGGTCCCGTCGGCATCGTGTCGCGCTCGGGCACGCTCACGTACCAGGCGCTGCATGAGCTGTCGCAGAAGGGCATCGGCGTGAGCACGTGCGTGGGCATCGGCGGCGACCCCGTCCCCGGCACGTCGTTCATCGACTGCCTGGCCGCGTTCGAGGCCGATCCGGAGACGAAGGCCATCGAGATGTTCGGCGAGATCGGCGGCTCCGCCGAAGAGGAAGCGGCCGCGTTCATCGCCAAGGAGATGTCGAAGCCGGTCGTGTCCTACGTCGCCGGCGTCACCGCGCCCCCGGGCAAGAAGATGGGCCACGCCGGCGCCATCATCTC
>JAFATL010000752.1 GCA_019243975.1 Actinomycetota bacterium
CAAGCCGAGCCCACCGCCAGCGAGGATCATCTGGCCGACGATCTCGATGTAGCGCGTGCTGGCCGACGCGGTCGAGATCCAGAGCAGGGCCACGCCGAAGCTGGCAAGGCCGGTGGCGACCACCGCCTTGTTTCCGATGCGGACGGCGAGCTTGGTCCCGACGATCGACGCCACTGCGATGGACGTGGCGACGGGGAGGAGGCGCACGCCCGTTCCGAGCGGCGAGTAGCCCTTCACGAACTGGAAGTACTGGGTGATGAGGAACGTGAAACCGGCGAGGGTGAAGAACCCGATGGTGATGGATCCACTGGCGGCGGTGAACCGCGCGTTGCGGAACAGGCCCACGTCGAGCATCGGATGCTCGGTCTGCATCTCGACGATCACGAAGGCGGCCAGCACGACGACACCAGCCAGCATCGTGGCAAACGTCTTGGACGAACCCCACCCCCACGAGGGCGCTTGGATGATGCCGAGCACGAGCGTTCCCATTCCCGCGCTGGAGAGGACGAGGCCCTGCCAATCGAGCGTCGGGCTCGAGGTGTCGCGCGACGTCGGCACCACGGCGGCGATGAGCACGCCGACCAGGACGGCCACCGGCACCATGAAGAGGAACACACTCCCCCACCAGAAATGCTCGAGCAGCCAGCCGCCCACGATGGGGCCGGTGGCCACGCCCACACCGGTCGTCGCACCCCACAGCCCGATGGCCTTCGCCCGCTCGGCCCGGGCGGTGAAGACGTTGGCGAGCAGCGACAGCGTGGCCGGGAAGATGCCGGCGGCGCCGATGCCCATCACGGCGCGTGCGGCGATGAGCTGAGTGGGTGAATGCCCGAGCGAGCCGGCCAGGCTGCCGGCCGCGAACACGCCCAACCCGGCGAGCAGCACGCCCTTGCGACCGACCCGGTCGCTGGTGCTGCCGGCGGCGAGGATCAGCGCGGCGAACACCAGCGTGTACGCGTCGACGATCCACTGCAGGTTGCTTGTGGTCGCGCCCAGCTCCCGCACCAGGCTGGGGAGGGCCACGTTCACGATCGTCACGTCGATGTTGATGATCAGGGCAGCGAGGCAGAGGGCCAACAGGATCAAGCCCTTGCGCGAGGTGGGGGTGGTGGGCATGCCGGTCACCCTACGCTCCGTTACTTGAAAAGATCAAGTAGTTCTACTGGAACAATTCAAGTGTTACACTCGTCACGTGCGCTCCTACAACCAGTACTGCGGCCTAGCGCGGGGCCTCGACGTGATCGGCGACCGGTGGGTCCTGCTGATCGTGCGCGAGCTGTTGCCCGGCCCGCGCCGGTATGGCGAGCTGCACGACGGCCTGCCCGGCATCGCCACCAACCTGCTGGCCGAACGGCTCCGCACCATGCAGGAGCGCGGCCTGGTGGAGAAGCTCGACGACGACCGGTACGCGCTCACCGAGCTGGGCGAGGGCCTACGCGAGGTCCTGTACGCGATCGGCCGCTGGGCCTACCCGTTGATGGGTGAGCAAGAGCCGGACGAGGCGTTCCGGAGCCACTGGATCGTGCATCCCATCTCGGCCATGTTCCCGGGCATCGACGAGAGTCGACCCGAGGTCACCATCGAGGTGCGGTGCGGCGACACGCCGATGACCATCCGCTCCCACGCGGGCGCCGTGACCGCGCAGCACGGCCCAGCCCCCGCGCCCGACGTCGTGCTCACCGGTCCTCCCGACGCCGTCGTCGGGTTCATCGCCCAACGCATCGACCGAGCCGAAGCGGAGAAGCGGGGCCTGGCGGTCGCCGGCGACGTGCGCGCCCTGAAGCGGCTGCGGCCGGCCGTACCGACAGCGCGCAGAACCTCAGCGTGAGCTCGATCGAATCCATGGAGTCAATAGTCAGCGAGCGGCGACTGCCGTAGCGTCGGGCGAGGTGAAGCTCATCGCCCGAGCGCCGGAATGCGAAGCGATCGATTCGCTCCTGGACTCCGTGCGCGGCGGGCTCAGTGGCACGCTGGTCATCCGGGGCGATGCTGGCATCGGGAAGACGGCGCTGCTGGATTACGCGGTCGACACCGCCCCCGACTTCCTCGTGGTCCGCTTCGCCGGTGTGGAGGCCGAGAGCCAGCTCGGATTCGCGGCACTCCACCGCTTACTACTGCCGATCCTGCACCAGGTCGAACGGCTCCCGGCACCCCAGCGCGACGCCATGAACTCGGCGCTGGGCCTGGCGGCCGCGCCACCCGCGAACCGTTTTCTCGTCGGACTCGGCATCATCAGCCTGGCCGCCAACGCGGCGAGAGCCGGCGGTCGCCTTCTCACGATCATCGATGACGCCCAGTGGATCGACCGCGAGTCCCTCGAAGCGCTGGCCTTCTGGGGCCGCCGATTGCACGCGGACCGGATCGCCCTGATCTTCGGGGAGCGCACCGGGGCCGAGACGCATGGCCTCCTCGACGACTTCCCGGTCGTGCCGCTCAGCCGTCTCGACGACGCCGCCGCGCTCGAGCTACTGACGCGCGAAGCCGGCGGCATGCTCGACCGCGATCTCGCGGCGCGCATCGTCGCCGAGACGGAAGGCAATCCGCTCGCCCTCGTCGAGATGGCCAAAGACCTGGCGCCCGACGAACTCGTAGGTGCCGCCGCAACTCCCCAGCCACTGCCCATCAGCCGCCGGCTGGAGGAACGCTACCTGCGCCAGGTGCGTTCGCTACCCGAAGACAGCCAACAACTCCTGCTGCTGGCCGCCGCCGATTCGTCGGCGGACGCCGGTCTGTTGTGGAGAGCCGCTGCGCTCCTCGGCGTCGGGCCCACCGCCGCTTCCGCCGCCGAAGCTGCAGGTCTTCTCAGCCTGGGGCCGCGCGTCAGCTACCGCCATCCGCTCATCCGCTCCGCGGTGTACGGAGGCGCCCAGCCCGCCGACCGCCGCGCCGTGCACGGCGCGCTCGCGCGCGCAACCGACGCGGCAGCCGAGCCCGATAGGCAGGCGTGGCACCTTTCGGCGGCGACGGTCGGTCCCGACGAGGAGGTCGCCGCACTGCTCGAAGGGCGGGCGCAGCACGCGCGGGCGCG
The DNA here is from genome assembly GCA_019243975.1 of Actinomycetota bacterium. Classification (GTDB taxonomy): domain Bacteria; phylum Actinomycetota; class Acidimicrobiia; order Acidimicrobiales; family JAFATL01; genus JAFATL01. Next base: position 3,029 of record JAFATL010000752.1, read on the forward strand.
GGGACGCCATACCGCCGAGGTTGCCCTCTTCACGCGCGCAGCCGAGCTGTCGATCGAACCGGCGGCGGGCGCGGCGCGCCGGCTGCAGGCCGCCGAAGCGGCGCTGGACGAAGGCTCACCCCGCCAGGCCCACGCCCTCGTCTCGATGGCGCGCGACGCGCTCCGCGATCCGGCGATGCACGCGCGGGCCGAGCGCGTCGAGGGCTTGGCGTTGCTCCAGGAGGGCGAAGTGGCCCTGGCAGGTCCGAAGCTGCTGGCCGCGGGCGTTGGTTTCGGGGACAGCGACCGGGAGCTCGGCCGTGCCACCGTGCTGGAGGCGATACAGACCGCGTGCTACTCGGGTTACAGCGCCAACCACGAGTTCATGCAAGCCGTCGCCGCCGCGGAAGCAGCACAGCGCGGGCAGGGATCGGACGGAACCGCCGTCGACTTCCTCCTCCGCGCCTTCGCCGCCAACGCCCGGACCGGCTTTCGCGACGCAGTCCCGGCGTTCCGCGAAGCGGTGCGGGTCATGCGCGCCGAGGTCGCGGCCCCCGACCTCGTGCCTTGGATCACCCTCGTGTCCGCAAGCGCGCTCAACATCTGGGACAACGCCGCCCATGACGCCCTGTGGCGCCGCACGGCGGCGGCCAGCCGCGAGCAGGGCGTGCTCATCCCGCTCGCCACTGCGCTCAGCTACGGCGCCTACAGCGAGACGTGGGCCGGTCGACTCGACGCCGCGTCGCAGCTGTTCGCGGAAGCCAGCGACGTCCACGCCGCCGCGGGCGTGCACTTCCTTCCGCTCATGGACCTCGAGCTCGACGCCTTCTATGGCCGCGACGCCGCTGTCGAGGAGAAGGCGAAGGTGGCCATCTCCCTGCACGAAGCAATGGGCCTCGGCGGTTACGCCCTGGCCGCGCGCTTGGCCCTGGTCGTGCTCCACCTCGGCCGGTGTCGCTACGACGAGGCCCTGCGGCACGCGTTGGTTCTCTTCGAGGCCGATCCGCTGCAGTCCCAAACACACGCTCTCTCCGACCTCGTGGAAGCGGCGGTACGGGCCCGCAACGTCGACGTGGCGGAAGCAGCCGTCCGTCGCCTCGACGAGCGAGCA
>JAFATL010000770.1 GCA_019243975.1 Actinomycetota bacterium
GCCGCGACCGTCAACGCCACGATCGGCCCGTACTGATCGCCGAAGTGGTCGGGGATGTACATGGTCGAGTACCCGAGCGCCTCGATGTGGCGGGCCCGGTCGCGCCAGGCCTTGGGGTCGGCCGCCGAGTGGGTCTGCACGCCAAATCGAAAGGGCTTGGTCATGGGGCGGCAGCGTAGATTGAGCGCCGTGGCGACGACCAAGACCAGCGCGATCGAGGAGATCAAGGAGCGCGGGTACACCGTCCTCGAAGGCGCGGCCACACCCGCCCAGGTGCAGGCGGTGCGCGACGGGCTGGCGCCGTACTTCGACCAGGGACCCCACGGGCGCAACGACTTCGAGGGGTTCAAGACGCAACGCGTCTACAACCTGCCCGCCAAGACGCGCGCGTTCGACCCGATGATCGAGCACCCCGAGGTACTCGAGATCGCCCAGCACCTGCTCGGCGATGGTTTCCTGCTGACCGCCGGCCTGGCCATCAAGCTCGGTCCGGGCGAGACCGCCCAGAGCCTGCACTACGACGAGGTCTTCTACCGGCTGCCGCGGCCGCGCACGCCTCTGGCGCTCAGCACCTTGTGGGCCATCGACGACTTCACCGCCGACAACGGCGGCACGGTGCTGATCCCGGGCAGCCACCGATGGGGCGACGACCGCCAACCCACCGAGAACGACGAGCTGGTGACGCTCGAGATGAAGGCGGGTGACGTGTTCGTGTATCCCGGCCTGCTCTGGCACGCGGGCGGCGCCAACGTGACCGACGGGTTCCGTCTCGGCATCTCCATCCAGTACTGCGTGGCGTGGGGCCGCCAACAGGAGAGCTACGTGCTCGGCGTCCCGCCCGAGATCGTCAAGCAGGTCTCTCCGCGCATCCGCGAACTGCTCGGCTTCCAGATCCACCCGCCGTTCATGGGCATGATCGACGGCCGCCATCCCCTCAAGGCGATAGGGATCGAGCCGGCGCCGTAGTGACAGGCGAAACGTGCGGAATAGCGCACGTTTCGCCTGTCAGTTCGCTGGGTTAGGGCTTCATCGCTGCTTCGACGGCGAGGTTGACGATCTTGCTGATGCGGTCGCCGCCGAGGAGGTTGATCTCGAGCTTGTCGAGGATGATGGCGAGGGAGAGCTCGGCGGTTGGGTCGGCGATGCCGACGGAGCCGCCGAAGCCGGCGTGGCCGTAGGCCTCGGCGTTGGGACCGGCCGGCGACAGCGCGTTGCCGCCGCTCATGAACCCGAGCCGCCACCCGATCGGGAACATGATCACCAGGTCGGGGCGCGTGTTCTGCACGGTCGTGGCGGTGGCGATCGTCTCCGGCTTCAGCAACCGCTCGCCGTTGAGCTCACCGCCCCGCTCCATCATCGAGTAGATCGTGGCCAGCGAACGCGCCGTGAACGCGCCGCTGAACGCGGGCCCGCACGTCGACATGCCCGCCGGCGAGTTGAGGAAGTCGTTCATGTTGCCGGCCGGGCTCAACGCGCGCGCCGCGATCGAGTCCTTGCCGAGGAAGTCGTCGATCGACGGCGAGCCCTCGGGCATCGGCGTGGCGATGAGCGGCGCGATGCGGTGGTGCTCGGATTCGGGCGTACCGATGTAGCAGCCGTCGAGGGCGAGCGGTCCGGTTACTTCTTCGGCGAGGAACTGCGAGATCGGGCGGCCGTCGATGCGGCGCACCAGCTCGCCCACGAGCCACCCGTAGTTGATGGCGTGGTAGCCGTTGGCGGTGCCGGGCTCCCACAGCGGCTCGAGCCGCTCCATCATCGCCACCATCTCGTCCCAGTCGGCCATGGTGTCGACGCTCGGGATCTCGTCGCGGATCTGCGGGACGCCAGCCTCGTGGCACAGGCAGTGCCGGATGGTGATGAGCTCCTTGCCCTTCACGCCGAACTCGGGCCACAGCTCCGCGACCGGCGTGTCGTAGGAGATGCCGTTGCGCTCCATCGCCATGTGCAGGCACACGGCGGCCGGGCCTTTCGTCGTCGAGAACGAGATGGCCATGGTGTCCTCGGCCCAACCCGGCCCGCCCCAGATGTCGACGACCGGTTCGCCGCGGTGGCGCACGGCCACCGCCGCGCCGTGGTGCTCGCCGCTAGCCAGCTGTTGCGAAAGCGTCTCGGCCACGGCTGCAAACCGCGGATCGCACGTGCCCTGCACACCGTCCGGAAGCGTCATGGCGGCAATTTAGACTTGGCCCGTGAAGCTGGGCGTTCTGGGCGGCACGTTCGACCCCGTGCACATCGGGCACCTCGTGGCTGCCGTCAACGCCCGCCACACCCTCGACCTCGACCAGGTGTTGCTGGTCGTCGCCAACGTGCCGTGGCAGAAGGCGGGGGCGCGCGTGATCACGCCCGCGCCCGATCGCCTGGCGATGGTGCGGGCCGCCGTCGACGACGTCGACGGACTGGAGGCCAGCGATCTCGAGATCGCGCGCGGGGGCGAGTCGTACACCGTCGACACGCTGGCCGAGCTGCAGCGCATCCACCCGGGTGCCGAGCTGTACCTGATCGTCGGTGCCGACCTCGTCGCCGAGCTCGACACGTGGGAGCGATCGGACGAACTGCGCGAGTTGGCCACGCTGGCGGTCGTAAACCGCCCCGGCGCCACTGTCAGCGCGAGCGACGGACAGGACCGGGGCTGGCGCACGGCGAATATCTCAATCCCGATGATCGACGTTTCGAGCACCGAGTTGCGGGCGCGAGTGGCCGACGGGAGGCCGCTCGACTTCCTCGTGCCCGCCGGTGCCCTCCGCTTGATCCGCCAACGCGGTCTGTACGCTGGCGCCAGATGACGCTGACCGACACGGGTTCCGACGTGTCCGGGCCTTCGGAGGACGTACCTCCGATCTTGCTGCCGGCGGCGGGCGACGGGCAGCGCCGCCGTCGCCGCCACGAACGCCAGCGAGTGGTGCGCCAACGGTGGCTGGCGCTGGGCGCGGTCGCCGTTGCCGCGGTCGCTGCCGTCCTGCTCTTGAAGGGCACGCACTCGGGCAACAAGCCCGCGACCAACACCCAGCCCACCACCGCGGTCACGCAGTTCGCCGATCCCAACGCCGCCGCGGCCGCAGCTGCGCCGCCGACCGTGTTGATCCAGCAGGTGAACAACGGCCGCACCACGTCGCTCGCCGCCTTCCTGCCCGTCGCCGAGGGCGGCGGCACCGTGCTGGTGTTCCCGGCCAACACCACCTTGACCGAGGTGAACGCCAACCTGCCGCGCCACAAGGCCGACACCACGCTCACGATCCAGGACGCCGACCTGGCCCGCCTGCTGGCCCCGGCCGGTGCCGTTGCCGTGCCCGTGGGGAGCGCGCCCCAGACGATCGCACCGGATCAGGTGGCGGCGTTCTTCACGTCGAGTGGGTCGGTCGACAAGCTCACCCGTCAGCGTGCCTACTGGGACGCATGGTTGACGCGCGTGCACGACCAGCCGACGGCGATGCCCACGCAACCGGCGCTGTCGACGGCGGTGACGACCATTGTGAAGGGGATCTGGACGGTGGCGGTGCCGCCGGGAACGGCAGGTGGATGACGGTGACGCGTGACGCCTGAGCGTCGCGACACCCCGCGTGAGTGGGTGCTGCGCCTGGCGACGCTCGCGGCCCGGGCGGCGTCGGACAAGCTCGGCGTTGACACCGTGGTGCTGGAGGTCGGTCAGGTCCTGGCCATCACCGACGCGTTCGTCATCACCAGCGGTGCCAACTCGCGCCAGGTGCGCACCATCGCCGAGGAAGTCGAAAAGGCGGTCAAGGCCGACGACGGTCCCTCGCCGATGCGGGTCGAGGGTCTCGACGACGCGCGCTGGGTGCTGCTCGACTACGGCGACTTCGTGGTGCACGTGTTCCTCGAGGAGGCGCGCCGGTTCTACGACCTGGAGCGGCTGTGGTCAGACGCGCCGCGGGTGCGATGGAACGACCGCGAGAGCGGCGGCGGCAGTGAGGGCGACGGCGACGGCGACGGCGATCAGGCGCTCGACGCCGCCTCTTCCTGAGCGTCGAGGAAGCTGGCGGTCATCGCCCGGCCCCGGGCGATCAGCTCGGGCGAGCGGCCGAAGTCGTTGTACTTGACGTTGCCGGGGTCGATGCTCGGCAGCACGACCACGTCGACGTCGTCGCGCTCCTGCGCCGTCTCGGCGAGGAAGCGGTAGTTCCGGGCGATCGAGAACGACTGCAGCAGCGCGTCGATCGGCCGCTTGGGCGCCCGGCGGGGCCGGTCGAAGTTGCCGACGTGCAACACGAAGACGCGCTCGGCGCCGAGGGTGAGCGCTTTGGTGAGTGGCACGTTGTCGACGACAGCGCCGTCGATCAACGGCTCGCCGTTGATCTCGACCGGCGGGAAGATCGCCGGCAGCGCAGCCGAGGCGAGGATGGGCTCGACGACCGACCCGCTGGAGAACCAGCGCTCGCGGCCGGTGCGCAACGACGTGGCGACCACGTGGAGCGGGATCTTGGCGTCCTCGAACCGGCGGAAGGGGAGCGAGCTCTCGATCAACCGGCGCAGGCCGTCGTTCGACTGCAGCGAGCGGTACTTGCGCGTGAGGAGGAACAGCCCGGACAGCCGACCCGACGGGCAGATGGCTTCGCCGTCGAGGTGCTTCCACACGTGCTCGAGCCGGTCGACGCCGTCGGGCGTCGGGTCGGCGGCGAGGCACGCGGCGTTGAGCGCACCGACGGAACAGCCCACGACGACGTCGGGGATGAAGCCCCGGTCGACCAGGGCCCGGATCATCCCGACTTGGATGGCACCGAGGTTGCCGCCACCTCCGAGGACGAAGGCGGTCTTCGGCCCATCCCCCTCCAGCAGGCGTAGGGGCACGTTCCCACTGTGCACGCATGTCCGATCTGAGACCAGCCCCCAG
>JAFATL010000363.1 GCA_019243975.1 Actinomycetota bacterium
CGGGCCGAGATGGTGACCAAGCCCCAGTCGGCCAGGGTGGTGAGGAGTAGCACAAGGGCGCTGGCCGTGACGTAGTCGCCGTACTTGTCGACGCCGAGATAGCGCGTCGACATGCGCAGCACCCCGACCGACGCGGCGGCCGCCAGCAAGCGGCCGACGACCTGCGCAGTGGTGTTGTAGGAGACGCGCCGGGCGAGGCTCACCTTCAGCGGCCTCGCCCGCCGATGACGCTGCGCACGGTGCGGCCGACGATGCGGGCGTCGAGGGTCAGGCTCTGGTGCCGCAGGTAATAGAACTCGTACTGCAGCTTCTCCATGGCGTCGAGGTCGCTGGCGCCGTAGGCGTACTTCACCTGCGCCCAGCCGGTGAGACCGGGACGGACCAGATGGCGCAGGTTGTAGAACGGCACCTTCTCGAGCAGCTCCTCGACGTAGCGGGGCTGCTCGGGCCGGGGGCCCACGACCGCCAGGTCGCCCCGGACGATGTTGATGACCTGAGGGAGTTCGTCGAGGTGGGTCAGGCGCAACCATGCACCGAAGCGAGTGATGCGCGGGTCGTTCTCCTGGGTCCACTCGGTCGGCCCCTCGCCCGGACGCATGGTGCGGAACTTCATGATCGTGAACTCGGTGCCGTTCTTGCCCACCCGCGGCTGCGTGTACAGCAGCGAGCCCCGGTTGCCGAACAGGTTGCCGACCACGACGAACGGGATGACGACCACGAACACCAGCGCGCCGGCAAGCCCGATGACGAGGTCGATCAGCCGCTTGAGGCGGCCGTAGCGCGCCCGGTGGATCTCTCCGATGTCGAACATCAACGACACGCGCTCGAGCTCCGAGAGTGGCAGCTTGCCGAGCCACTCGTCGTAGAAGAGCGGCAACGTCCGCACCCGCACGCCCCGCTCGTGCAGGTCGGCCGCCTGCGCCACCACCGTGTCGTCGGCCTGGGCGGCGCGGTCGAGTACCACGACCGTGGCGCCCACCGACGAGACCGTGTCGAGCAGTGGCCGACTCTCGGGATGGGGGCTCTGCGCCTCGTCGAGCCGCAACACCCACGTCAGCGACGCCGGCCGCTCCGGGAACCGCGAGAGGTCGTCGGCCAGCACCATCGCCTCGTCGGGCGTGACCACGGCAACCACCTTGTCGCGCTCCTCCCCTCGCGCCCGGCCGCCGGCAGCCAGACCGGCGCACACCGCGTAGAAGGGGACGAGCACGGCCGCCGACCAGAAGATGACGAAGCGAGGCAGCAGCTGCGACCCGAGCACCAGCTGCGCGATCGAGACGCCAAGGGCAGCGGCCGCGCAGGCGCCCAGCGCGGAGATCAGCGCCTGGCGAGTGTCGCGGGGCAGATCGGGGAGGCCGATGCCATAGGCGGCCAGGCACAGCAGGCCGATGTACGCCAGCGACCAGGCGAACCGGAAGGAGTTGGTGAAGTCGTAGCCGCCTACATAGGCGGCATGCACCTTGCCCCAGACGAGGACCGTGACGATCGTGCCGAGGTAGAGGAGCAGGCGCGCTCCTCTGCGCACGGTTAGGTCCCCAGGAGGGGCGCCAGGAACTGGCCGGTGTAGCTCTCAGCCGTCTTGGCCACCTTCTCCGGCGTGCCCTCCACAACCACCGTGCCGCCACCGTCGCCGCCCTCGGGGCCCAGGTCGATGACCCAGTCGGCGGTCTTGATCACGTCGAGGTTGTGCTCGATCACCAACACAGTGTTGCCTTGATCGACCAGACGGCCAAGGACCGTCAGGAGTTTCCGGATGTCTTCGAAGTGAAGACCGGTGGTGGGCTCGTCGAGGATGTAGATGGTGTGGCCGGTGGAGCGCTTGGAAAGCTCGCTCGCCAGCTTGACCCTTTGGGCCTCGCCACCCGACAGGGTGGGCGACGGCTGGCCCAACCGCACGTAGCCCAGGCCGACGTCGACGATCGTCTGCATGTGGCGGCTGATGGCGGGTTGATTGGAGAAGAACTCGAGGGCTTCCTCGCACGGCATGTCGAGGATCTCGGCGATGTTCTTGCCCTTGAAGGTGATGTCGAGGGTGTCGCGGTTGTAGCGCGCCCCCTTGCACACCTCGCACGGCACGTAGACGTCGGGCAGGAAGTGCATCTCGATCTTGATCGTGCCGTCGCCCGCGCACTCCTCGCACCGGCCGCCCTTGACGTTGAAGGAGAACCGACCCGGCTGGTAGCCCCGCACCTTCGCCTCTTGGGTCGACGCGAACAGGCGGCGGATGTGGTCGTACACCCCGGTGTAGGTGGCCGGGTTGGACCGGGGCGTGCGGCCGATCGGCGACTGGTCGATGTTGATGACCTTGTCGAGGGCGTCGGCGCCCTCGATGCGCTTGTGGCGACCGGGCACCGTCTTCGACTTGTAGACCCGCTGCATCAGCGACCGGTAGAGGATGTCGTTGACGAGCGTGGACTTGCCCGACCCCGACACGCCAGTGACGGTGACGAAGCACCCGAGCGGGATCTCGACGTCGATGTCTTTGAGGTTGTGCTCACGCGCGCCCCGCACCACGATCCAGTCGAGACCGGGCTCGCGGCGCATGGCGGGTACCGGGATGCTGCGCTTGCCCGACAGGTACTGCCCGGTGATCGACGCCTTCTCCTTGAGCAGCTTCTGCAGCGTGCCCGACACGACGACCTCGCCACCGTGCTCGCCCGCCCCGGGCCCGATGTCGACCACGTGGTCGGACACGCGGATGGTGTCTTCGTCGTGCTCGACGACGATCACCGTGTTGCCCAGGTCGCGTAGGCGGACCAGCGTCTCGATCAAGCGCTTGTTGTCGCGCTGGTGCAGACCGATTGACGGCTCGTCGAGCACGTAGAGCACACCGACGAGGCCGCTGCCGATCTGGCTGGCCAGGCGGATGCGCTGCGCCTCGCCGCCGGCCAGCGTGCCCGACGACCGGTTGAGGGTGAGGTAGTCGAGACCGACGTCGAGGAGGAAGCCCATGCGGGCGTTGATCTCCTTGACCACCCGCTCGGCGATCATGCGGTCGCGCTCGGACAGCTCCAGCTCACGCAGGTACGCAGCCGACTTGGCGATCGACAGGTCGCACACCTCGAAGATGTTCAGCTCGCCGACGGTGACGGCCAGTGACGCCGGCTTGAGACGGGCGCCGCCGCAGTGCGGGCACGGCACCTCGCGCATGTAGCCCTCGAACTGCTCACGCGAGTAGTCGGACTCCGCCTCCTGGTGCCGCCGCTGCAGGTACGGGATCACGCCCTCGTAGTGCGTGTGGTACGAGCGGGTGCGGCCGTACCGATTGCGGTACTGCACGTGCACCTGCTTGGTGCCCGAGCCGTAGAGCAGCACCTTGCGGTCGGCCTGCTTGAGCTTCTTCCACGGGGTCTTGGTGGAGAACTTGAACGTCTCGGCCACCGCCGTGAGCACGCGGCTGAAGTACTCGCCCTTCGAGCCGGCCCACGGCGCCACCGCGCCCTCGTCGAGGGACAGGTCGGGGTCGTTGACGACGAGCTCGGGGTCGACCTCGTAGCGGGTGCCGAGCCCGGCGCAGTGCTCGCATGCGCCGTAGGGCGAGTTGAACGAGAAGTTGCGGGGCGCCAGCTCTTCGAACGACAGCCCGCACTTGGGGCAGGCCAGGTGCTGGCTGAACGTGAGCCGCTCGGCCTCGAGCTTCTCGCCCTCGCGCGGCACCAGCTCGATCTCGGCCACGCCGTCGGCCAACCGCAGCGCTGTCTCCAGTGAGTCGGTGAGCCGGCGCTCGATGCCGTCGCGGCTCACGAGTCGGTCGACCACCACCTCGATGGTGTGCTGCTCGTAGCGGGCGAGCTTGATGTCCTTGCGCTCGCTCAGCTCGATGAGCTGGCCGTCGACGTGCGCCCGGGCGAAGCCCTGCTGGGCCAACTCGTCGAGCAGCCCTTCGTACTCGCCCTTGCGGCCCCGCACCACCGGCGCCAGCACCTGGAAGCGGGTGCCCTCGGGCAGCTCGAGGATGCGGTCGACGATCTGCTGCGGCGTCTGCCTCGTGATCACCGAGCCGTCGTTGGGGCAGTGAGGCACGCCGATGCGGGCGTAGAGCAACCGCAGGTAGTCGTAGACCTCGGTGATCGTCCCTACGGTCGAGCGCGGGTTCTTGGACGCCGACTTCTGGTCGATCGAGATCGCCGGTGAGAGGCCCTCGATGAAATCGACGTCGGGCTTGTCCATCTGCCCGAGGAACTGGCGGGCATAGGCGGACAGCGACTCGACGTACCGGCGCTGGCCCTCGGCATAGATCGTGTCGAAGGCGAGCGAGGACTTGCCGGAGCCGGAAAGGCCCGTGAAAACGATGAGTTTGTCGCGAGGAAGAGTGAGGGAGACGTTCTTGAGGTTGTGCTCACGGGCGCCGCGAATCACAAGCGTGTCGAACACAGTCCGACAATAGTGCCATCGCCGGCTTATGGGAACAGATGTTCGTTAACCGGCCACCAAAGCGGTCACGCGTAGGTCGTGATGCGCAGGTAGACGCCGGAGAAGAAACGCACCCGGCGGAAGCCCACGCGGTGGAACGATCCCAGCTGATCGGGCCCCGGCTTGGCGTCGAGGCTCACCACGCCGAAGCGCTGAAAACCGGCCTGCTGCACGACGTCGACGGCGTGGTCGAGGTCGGTTTGGGTGACCGCCGTGAGCCAGTGGCGGTCGTCGTAGAAGGCGCCGCCCTCACGCGCCAGGTGGGCCACTCGCGACACGAGCACCGGCTCGGGGGCCCGCACCAGTGCGGCCGACGCCCGGGCCACGTCGTGGGTTCGGATGCTCAGCCAAGCAAGCCCGAACGCAGTCACCGCCACCGCCAACCCGATGAACCCAACCCGCGCCCATCTGGCGAGTGCCGGCAAGCCCCACGCGCCGACGGCCAGCAGGAGGAAGCCGGACGGGAGGATGTAGCGCCCCGCCCACTGGGGAACCGCGCCCCCGGTGAACTGGTAGGCCCACACCAGCGGGAGCGCCACCACCGCGAAGCCGAGGACGACCCGCGCCCGCGCGTCGGCCCAGCCCCGGGCCGGCGCCACCGCCGCGATCGGCGTCGTGGCCACCAGCCCGGGTACGAAGCCCGGGCCTTGGGCGAAGCGCAGTATGTAAAGGAGAAGAGCGGCCACGCCGGCGCCGACGGCGAGCAGCGGCTCTGGCGACGCCGAGCGCAGCGCCACCAGCACGAGCAGCGCCAGCAGCAGCACGCCCACGACATACGCCCCGGTCGACAGCTCGGGGTTGAGGCCCACAGCGGTGAGCACGGCTTCCCCGAACCGGCCGCCGGTCACCTGCTGCGTCGTCACCGTGCCGGCGGCGCGCGTGGCCCGAATGGTGCCCCCGGCGGTGGCGTGCTCGAGGGCGTTGTTGGCCACCAGCAGCAGCACCAGCCCTGCGCTCACCGCCAGGCCCGCGATCACGACGGGGACGACTTTCCGCGACCGCACAAGTTGCACGACGCAGGCGACGCCGGTGATCACCGCCGCGTAGACGAGGGCCTCCGTGCGCATGGTCGCAGCGGCACCCAACAAGAGGCCGGCGCCCAGCGCTCGCCACCAGCGCGTGTCGCCGTGGGCGAGGTCGAACAACAAGACCGCGGCCCACCCCACCAGAGCCACGCCCATCGAGTGCTCCCAGAAGTCGAGGGCGTAGATGGTGAGTGGCGACGCCAGCCCGACCAGCCAGAAGACGGCCCACCGCCACCGCTCCCCCGCCCCAAGGCGGGCGGCGAGGGCCATGGCCGCCAAGGCGGCGAGGATCGACCCG
>JAFATL010000022.1 GCA_019243975.1 Actinomycetota bacterium
CGGTTGACGTTCGTAAAGATCGTGCAGTGGAGTCCTCAGTGAGGACGACGGTGACGGGGCGTCCAAATGGGTGAGGCACTCGATCGCGTCAAGGTGCCGCTGATCGTGCTGCTGGTCCTCACCGTGCAGACGACGTGGCTGTCGAGCCTGCGCACCGCGGGCGTGCACTCCGACGCCATGTTGCTGCTCCCGATCGCGGGCGGCATCGTCGGTGGTGCCGAGTCGGGCGCGTTGGCGGGCTTCCTGGCCGGTCTTGTCGCCGACCTGTTCCTGCAGACGCCGTTCGGCCTGTCGGCGCTGGTGTACTGCCTCGTCGGTTTCGGCGTGGGCGCCGTGCAGGGCAACGTCATCCGCGCCGCCTGGTGGATCTCCCCGCTCACCGCCGTGATCGCCAGCGCCGGCGGCATCGTGCTCTACGGCCTCATCGGCGCAACTGTGGGCCAGTCGCAGCTCCTGCGCGCCGACCTTCCCGTGATCGCCGGCTGGGTCGCCGTCGTCAACGGCATCCTCGCCATCCCCGTCGTCCGCTTGATGCAGTGGGCCCACAAGGGCCGCCAAATCCCTGCATTCGCTCGATGAGACGAGGCGGGGCCCAATGAGCATGCCGATGCGGGGCGGAGGGACGTCGTCCCTTCGCTTGGGTGTGCTGGGCATCATCGTGCTGTCGCTGTTCGCGGCGTTGTTCTCGCGGCTCTGGTACCTGCAGGTGATGGACAGCACCAACTTCCAGGTGCAGGCCAGTAACAACCAGGTGCGCATCGTGTACCAGCCCGCGCCGCGGGGGCGGATCCTCGACCGACAGGGACGCGTGCTGGTCGACAACCGCGACTCGTTGGTGCTGACGGCCGTGCGCAACGACGTGGCCAAGCACCCCGAGGTGGTCGGTCGGTTGGCGACGCTGCTCAACACCACCACCAAGGACGTGCAGAGCCGCATCGACGACGTGCGCTACACGACGTTCGCGCCGGTGCCGATCGCGCGCGACATCGATCCCAAGCTGGTCGTGTACATCGAGGAACACCAGGACATGTTCCCGGGCGTGGCCGCCGGGCACGAGGCGGTGCGTACGTATCCCAACGGGACGCTCGCGGCCCACGTGCTCGGCTACGTGGGCCAGGTCACCCAGGCCGAGCTCGACGCCCGCAAGGGTCAGGGCTACCGGCAGGGCGACGTGATCGGCAAGCAGGGCGTGGAGCGCACCTTCGAGAACGAGCTGCGGGGCGTGCCCGGCCAGATCAAGAAGGAGGTCGACTCGCACGGACGCGTGTTCAACGACCTCGGTGCCACCGCGCCCCGCCAGGGCAACGACGTGCAGCTCTCCATCGACATGGACGTGCAGAAGCTGGCCGAGGACTCGCTGGCTCAAGGTCTCGAGCTCGACCGTCACGCCTTCGACAAGGACAAGAAGAAGGATTTCGTGGCGCCTGCCGGCGCGGTCGTGGTGCTCGACCCCAAGGACGGCTCGGTGCTGGCCATGGCCTCGTACCCGACGTTCAACCCCGGCGACTTCGTCAACGGCATCCGCAGCGACGTGTTCAAGGGTTTGACCGACCCGGCCAGCTTCTATCCGCTCAACAACCGCGCCGTGCAGGGCGAGTACGCGCCCGGCTCCACGTTCAAGCTCGTCACCGCCACCGCGGCCATGCGCAAGGGCCTGATCAACGCCATCACCACCTACCAGGACAACGGCAAGATCAAGATCGGTAACCGCGAGTTCAAGAACGCGGGCGGCGAGGTCAACGGGCGCGTCAACGTCACCCGTGCCCTCACCGTGTCGAGTGACGTGTTCTTCTACACGTTGGGCGCGGCGCTGTGGAACGGCCGCAGCGCCTACGGCGAGGCCATCCAGGACACGGCGAAGGATTACGGGATGGCCGACCGCACCGAGATCGACCTGCCGTCGGAGACCAAGGGCCGCATCCCCGACCCCGAGACGCGGAAGAAGTTGCACGACGCCCACCCGCAGGCGTTCCCCAACTCGAAGTGGTTCACGGGTGACAACGTCAACCTGGCCATCGGTCAGGGCGAGATCGTGGTGACGCCGCTGGAGCTGGCGAACGCCTACGCCGCCTTCGCCAACGGCGGCACGCTGTTCCAGCCCCGCATCGCCGACCGGGTGCTGGCCCAGAACAAGCGAGTGGTGCGCAACCTGTCGCCCCGTCCGCTGCGCACGCTCGACCTGCCCGAGACCCTGCGGGGCCCGATCCTGCAGGGCCTGATGGGCGTGACCACCGATCCGAAGGGGACCGCCGCGGGCGCGTTCGCCGGCTTCCGTGCCTTCCCGGTGGCCGGTAAGACGGGCACCGCGCAGGTGTTCGGCAAGCAGGACACCGCGCTGTTCGTGTCGTTCGCGCCGGCCGACAACCCGCAGTACGTGGTGGGCGTGGTCATGGAGGAGGCCGGCTTCGGCGGTGCCGCCGCCGCGCCCGTGGCCCGCCGCGTCTACGAGGGCCTGGCCGGCCAGCCGCCCCAACCTGTGTCGCTCTCGGGGGGTGTGGATTGAGTCTCACCACCTCGACGCGCAAGAACCCGGCCGCCGCCTGGCGCCACCTCGACCTCAGCCTCGCCGCCACCGCCGTCATCACGTCGATCTTCGGCTGCGTCATGGTGTACTCGGCCACCCACCGCAAGCTGGCCGAGGCGGGGCTCGGCGCGACATACGACCTCAAGCGCCAGGCCGCCTTCGTCGTGCTCGGCATCGGCCTCATGGTGCTGGTGGCGTCGATCGACTACCGGATCTTCCGCGACTACACGGTCGTGATCTATCCGGTGATGGTGTTCGTCCTGCTGGTGGTGCTCACGCCGCTCGGGTCACGAAGTCGCGGCCAGCAGGGTTGGTTCCAGATCTCGTCGTTCCAGCTGCAGCCGTCGGAGTTCGCCAAGTTGGCGCTGATCGTCTGTCTCGCCGCGTACTGCGCCAACCAGCGAGGCGAGCTCGACTGGGGCGCCCTCGTGCGCGTGATCGGCTTCGCGGCCGTGCCCATGGCGCTGATCTACAAGCAGCCCGACCTCGGCACGACGCTGGTGTTCGTCGCCATTCTGCTCGGCATGCTGCTGGTAGCGGGCGCCCGCCCCCGCCACTTGGCCGTGCTGGCCGCCCTCGGTGTGTTCGGCGTGGTGGCGGTGCTGCAGCTGGGGGTGCTCAAGCACTACCAGCTCGACCGCCTGGGGGCGTTCCTCGACAACACCAACCGGTCGGCCTACAACCTCAACCAGTCGAAGATCGCCATCGGTTCGGGCGGGGTGCTGGGCAAGGGGTTGTTCAAGGGCAGCCAGACCAACCTGTCCTACGTCCCCGAGCAGAACACCGACTTCATCTTCACGGTGGTGGGCGAGGAGCTGGGCCTGGTCGGCTCGGTCCTGCTCCTGGCGCTGTTCGCCCTCATGGTGTGGCGGACCTGGCGATCAGCCTCCCTGGCCAAGGACCTCTCCGGCACCCTGATCTGCGTCGGCATCCTGTCGATGTTCGTGTTCCAGATCTTCGAGAACGTCGGCATGACCATGGGCATCATGCCCATTACTGGCATTCCATTGCCCTTCATGAGCTATGGCGGCTCCTCGACCCTGGTCAGCTTCGCGGCCGTGGGCTTGGTCATGAACGTCCACATGAGGCGGTTCTCGTAGCCGGAAGTACACTCACCAGCACTAATGACGAGTCTTTGGCCGCGGATCGAGCCCCTGCTGGCCAAGGTGCAGAAACCTGCCCGCTACATCGGCTGCGAAGACGGAGCCCTGGCGCCGGTCCCCGGACCCGGCAAGGTCGCCTGGCTCCTGGTGTATCCCGACGCCTACGAGGTGGGCCTGCCCAACCAGGGGCTGCAGATCCTCTACGAGATCATCAACGAGCGCCCCGACGCGCTCGCCGAGCGGTCCTACGCGCCGTGGATCGACATGGAAGCGCTCATGCGGGAGCGGGGTGTGCCCCTCTTCTCGGTCGACACCCACCGGGCCGCCGGTGGGTTCGACCTGATCGCCTTCAACCTGTCCGCCGAGCTCGTCTACACCAACCTGCTCAACTGCCTCGACCTGGCCGGCGTTCCCGTGCGGGCGTCCGAGCGGGGCCCCGAGCACCCGGTGGTGGTGGCCGGCGGCCACTGCACCTTCAACCCCGAGCCGCTGGCCGACTTCGTCGACGTCTTCGTGATCGGGGACGGTGAGGAGGCGGTCAGCGAGGTCACCGAGGCGGTGCGGGAGTGGAAGGCGGGCGGCCGCACGGCTGGGTCCCGTGAACGCCTGCTGCACGATCTGGCCACCATGCCCGGCGTCTACGTGCCGTCGATGTACGACGTCGCCTACGACGGCGACCGGCTGGTGGCGGTCACGCCCCGGTTCGCCGACGTGCCCGAGCGGGTCGAGAAGCGCACCATCGCCGACCTGGGGGCGTGGCCCTATCCGAAGCGGCAGCTGGTGCCGCTCACCGAGGTCGTGCACGACCGTCTCAACGTCGAGATCTTCCGGGGCTGCACGCGCGGCTGCCGCTTCTGCCAGGCCGGCATGATCACGCGGCCGGTGCGCGAGCGGCCCGCCGCCCAGGTCCGGCAGATGGTGCGCGACGGGCTCGACCGCACCGGGTACGACGAAGTGAGCCTCACCTCGCTCTCGAGTGCCGACTACTCGGGCATCGGCGACGTGGTCGGCGGCATCATCAACGACCCGATGTGCACGGGCGAGGCGGGCGTGGGTGCGGCGCAGGTGTCGGTGAGCCTGCCCAGCCTGCGCGTCGACGCGTTCACCGTCGGCGTGGCCAGCGAGATCCAGAAAGCGCGCCGCACCGGGCTCACGTTCGCCCCCGAGGCGGGCACGTGGCGCATGCGCCAGGTCATCAACAAGCTCATCCGCGAGGAAGACCTGTACGGCGCCGTCGAGTCCGCGTTCTCGCAGGGCTGGCGGCGGGTGAAGCTCTACTTCCTCACCGGCCTCCCCACCGAGACCGACGACGACACGCTCGGCATCGCCGAGCTGTCCCGCAACTGCGTGGCGGTGGGCAAGGGCCTCGGCAAGAACGTGTCGGTCACGTCATCGGTCGGCGGCTTCGTGCCCAAGCCGCAGACCCCGTTCCAGTGGTTCGGTCAGAACACGGTCGAGGAGCTGCGGCGGAAGGTCAACCTGCTGCGCGACGCGACGCGAAAGGATCGGGGCGTGCAGCTCAAGTGGCACGACCCGCGCGCAACGCTGGCCGAAGGCATCGCCAGCCGTGGTGACCGCCGCCTGGGCGCGGTGATCGAGGACGTGTGGCGCCAGGGCGGCACCTTCCAGGAGTGGTCGGAGTGCTTCGACCTCTCGCGCTGGGAGGACGCCATGGCCCGCCACGGCCTGTCGATCGAGTGGTACGTGTACCGCCATCGGGAGGAGGCGGAGATCCTCCCGTGGGACCACATCTCCGCCGGCCTGCACAAGGACTTCCTGTGGCAGGACTGGCGGGACGCGCTGGCCAAGTCGGGCCTGCCCGACTGCCGGTGGACGCCCTGCTACGACTGCGGCGCGTGCACGGGCTACGGCATCGAGCACGTAGTCGCATCGGCCGTCGCCCCCGCCGGCGGCTCGCAAGGAACAGGCCAGGATTTGAGCCGGGGCGGCGACGTCCCGGTGAAGTTGCTGGCGGCGAGACCGTGAGGGTCCGCTTCCGGTTCACCAAGCTCGGCAAGGTTCGTTGGACGTCGCACCGCGACGTCGCCCGCATGTGGGAGCGGGCCCTGCGTCGGGCGCAGTTGTCGGTCACCTACACGGGGGGCTTCTCCCCCCGACCCAAGGTCAGCTTCGGGCTGGCCCTGCCCACCGGCGCCGAGTCGGTGTGCGAGTACCTCGACGTCGAGCTCGAGCACGACCCCGCTGAGCTCGATGTCGTCACCCTCCCCGCCCGCCTCACCCCCGCCCTCCCGGCGGGCATCGACGTGACGGCGGCCGTGGTCGTTGACGACCGGGCGGCGTCGCTGCAGCAGACGGTGACATCGTGCCGGTGGGAGATCGGGGTCGACAGCACTGAAGGCAGTACCTCGACGCAGCCGTTGGCGGCCCTGGTGGCCGACATGCTGGCGGCTCCGTCGATCGTCCTCACGCGCGAGCGCAAGGGCCAGGCCGTCTCCGACGACGTGCGGCCCGCCATCCTCTCCTGCTCGGTCATCGCCGAGTCGCTCCTCGAGTGCGAGCTGGCCACCCAACCGCGTGGCCTGCGCCCCTCGGAGCTGCTCCGGGCCCTTGACCCCGGGCTCGAGGAACGCACCGTGTTGCGGACGCACCAATGGATTGTGCGCGACGGCGCCCAGTGGGAGCCCATCCCGCTCGACGCGACGTCTGCGCCGCACGCCGGAGCGCGTGCATCGTGAGAAGGGAACACCCCCATGTCCGACCCCGTCGAGCGCCCCGCGCCCGAGGGCACGGCGCCGCGCAGCGGTGCATCGCAGGAAGGGCAGGGCCCGGACGGCCCGCCCCGTCGTCGTCGCCGGCGCGGTTCGCGCGGCGGCCGTGGCCGCAGCCAGGCATCCCGGCAGGGCCAGGGCCAAGGCGGGAACGGCAACGGCGGATCGGCGGCGCCTCCGTCGTCGGCCTCCGCATCGCCTGACGCGCCGCCCGCCCGCAAGCCCCAGATCGGCGACACCCGTCCGGCGCCTGCGCCGGCCGCGCGCCACGGCGCAGGTGACGGCAGCGGCGATGGTGAGCGCACCGGCGCCCCCCGCCGCCGGCGCCGCCGTGGTGGTCGGGGTCGCGGGACAGGCGGCGGTGGTGGTGGCCGCCAGCCGGTCGAGGCCATTGTCGGCGGGCCCCTCGATCTCGACGCCCTCGACGACGACGTCCTCGAGCGGCGTCGGGGCCGCGAGCGCA
Source organism: Actinomycetota bacterium (assembly GCA_019243975.1). Classification (GTDB taxonomy): domain Bacteria; phylum Actinomycetota; class Acidimicrobiia; order Acidimicrobiales; family JAFATL01; genus JAFATL01. The sequence continues at coordinate 6,820 of JAFATL010000022.1, forward strand.
AGGGCCGTCCCGTCGGTCGCTACCTCATGTGCGTGCACGTGCGCCCGCAGGCCACCCAGATCGCCGTGCTCGAGGGCCGCGCCCTCATCGAGCACTACGTGTCGGTGCCCCAGGACGACGCCCTGCAGATCGACGGCAACATCTACGTCGGCCGCGTCCAGAACGTGCTGCCCGGCATGGAGGCCGCATTCGTCGACATCGGCACGCCCAAGAATGCGGTGCTGTACCGGGGCGACGTCCGTTACGACAAGGACGACGTCGAGGGCGGCGCAGGCTCCAAGCGCTCCGACGCCCGCATCGAACAGCTGCTGCGGCCCGGTCAGACCGTGCTGTGCCAGGTCACCAAGAACCCCATCGGCACCAAGGGCGCCCGCCTCACCCAGGAGGTGTCGTTGCCCGGCCGCTTCGTCGTGCTGGTGCCCAACAGCGACACCTACGGCATCTCCAAGCGGCTCAACGACGACGAGCGCAAGCGCCTGCGCCGCATCCTCGACGACGTGCGCCCCGCCGGCCACGGCC
>JAFATL010000174.1 GCA_019243975.1 Actinomycetota bacterium
GGCAAGATCCCGCCCCGGCCGCTGCTGCTGGTGCACGGAACCGAAGACGATGTCGTGCCCGTGTCCGAAGCCCGCGCCCTCGCCGACGCGGCGCGCGGCCAAGCCGAGCTCCGCACCATCACCGGTGCCGGCCACCGCCTCCGTCACGACCCCCGCGCCGTCGCCGTCCTCATCGGCTGGCTCGACCGCCAGCACCTCTAGCCGCGCCGGCGGCACGGCGGCGGCAAGGATGGGGGCGTGAAGGGGCTGGCGGCGATGGGGCGGCTCGAGCGGGTCGTGCTGGTCGTTGTCGTCGCCGGCTACGTCCTGCTGGCTGTGTTGCTGTGGCAGGGCAAGGACTTCTCGAAGAACGGCGCGCTCTCGTACTCGCATCGGGATCAGTCGGCGCAGCTGGAGGCGTTGCACACGACTGCTGCGCGGGTTCGAAGCGACTGCTTCCGCGGCCAACAGACCTACGGCAACGTCGTCAAGATCGTCACGGCCGAGATCAAGGGTCGGCGCCTGTATGCCTGCTACGACGTCAAGGACGACGGGCGCGTGCAGGGCGTGCAGATCGTCGACGCCGACGGCCTGCACCTGACCGACCCGCACGTGCTGAAGCCGGCGGGCGTGTGGCCGTACTACGCGGTGATCAAGTCGGGCAACGAGTTCGTGCTGGGCGGCGTCGGTCTCGTCGTGCTCATGGGTTTCGGCTTCTTCGTCTCCACCCGGCCCCGCGGCCGGCCTGCCCCGCCCGACTCGCCATGGTGGGGCAAGGGCCCGGTGCTGGCGGTGCTGGCCGCCTTCATCATCGCCGGCTGGATCGTGATCGCGGTCCTGCCGCGCGTGCCGAGAGCGCGCAAGGCGCGGTTCGTGATGTGGGGCGTGGTCGGGTGGGGACTCGCGTTCGGGTTCACCCTGTTCAGCAACGCCAACGACAAGCACGACCCGTGGGGATTGGCTGTCATGTCGTACCTGGCCGCCGGCACGATCCTGGCCGTGGTGCTCGGGGTCCGGGCGCGGCCCCGGTTGGGGCTGAACGCGCGAGAGGACGGCGCCGGCACGCTTCCCCCGCCCGTCCCCGCCGCCCAGACTGGGCCGGTGGAAGCGGCGTCGACGGCAGGACTCGTCTCGGTGGCAGACCCGTCGACGCTGCCGAACTTCTCCGCCGTCGGCGGCATGGATGCGCTCAAGGGCGAGCTCAAGGACACCATCGGGCTCATGCTGGCGTTCACCGAGCAGGCCGACGCGTACCGCATCAGTTGGAACGGCATCCTCCTGCACGGCCGGCCGGGCACGGGCAAGACGTTCATCGCCGCCGCCACGGCCGGCGAGTTCGGGCTCAACTTCCTGCACGTCGCCGCGGGTGACCTGGTGTCGTCGTACCGGGGCGAGTCGGCGCGCAATGTGCAGGCCGTGTTCAAGCAGGCGCTGAGCAACGTGCCGGCGCTGTTGTTCTTCGACGAGTTCGACTCGATCGCCCAGCGGCGCGACGACAACCCCGATCAGGAGGCTCGCCGCACCGTCAATCAGTTGCTGCAGTCGCTGGAGGGAACCCGCTCGGTGCGCGAGCTGGTCGTGATGGCCGCCACCAACGACCTCGGCAGCCTCGACCCGGCCGTGATCCGTCCCGGCCGCTTCGACCGCCAGATCCAGGTGGCGCTGCCCGACCTGGCGGCGCGGAGGTCGATCCTGGCGGCACAGCTGCGCGGCCGACCGGGCGCGGCCGGCGTCGACGTCGACGCCCTCGCCCAGCGCATGGAGGGGCTCACGCCGGCGGCCATCGCCCAAGTGGTGTCCGCCGCGTCGATCGCGGCAATGAAGGAGTCGTCCGCCGCGTCCGACGGCGCGTTGGTTCCCCTGACCACCGACCGGCTCGTCGCCGCCCTGAAGGCACGCGGTGGCCAGGACCGGCCGACGGTCGAGAACTGGACGTGGGACCGCCTCGTCCTCCCGGCCAAGACCAAGGCGGAGCTGCAGGAGATCGCGGCGTTGGCCGCCGACCCCGACCGGGCCAAGGCGTACGGCGTGCAAGCGCCCTCGGGCGTCC
>JAFATL010000323.1 GCA_019243975.1 Actinomycetota bacterium
AGCAACACGGTGCAGGTGCAGTACTACGGCGCCAACTACGCCGACGGCAAGGAGTTCGACTCGTCGTGGGCGCGCGGCGGCCAGCCGGCCACGTTCCCGCTCAACGGCGTCATCAAGGGCTTCTCGCTGGCGATCACCGGCATGAAGGTCGGCAGCCGCCGCGTCGTGGTGATCCCGCCCGACCTCGGCTACGGCGCCGCCGGCTCACCGCCCGCCGTCGGCCCCAACGAGACGCTCGTCTTCGTCATCGACCTGCACGCCGTCCAGTAGCCCCGACGAACTCGCCACACTTGACCGCGTAGTCGCGGTCAAGTGTGGCGAGTTCGCTCAGGGGCGCAGCTGCTCAGGTGCCGACGCCCTCGAAGTCGGTCACGGCCTCGCACGCGATGAGCACCGTGCGCTCGAGCCCGTCCTCGCGGTCCTTGTGCGCCTCGCCGTATGACGAGCTGGTCGCCATGTCGATGAACGCCTGCCGACTGGGATAGGCGACGAGGGCGACGGCGTCCCACGCGTCGGTGTCGACGTCGCCGATCACCACCTGCTCGGCCTTGCCCAGCCACACCATGCGGCCGCCTCGCTCCTCGACCATCTTCGACACCACCGCGCCGTAGCGGTTGTAGGCGTCGGCCCCGCTGCCGTCACCGCTGCTCGCCTTGTCCTTGAACTTGAGCAGGTTGAGCATCACCACTTCGCCTTCGCGCTGGGAGCTGGCAAAGGCGATGAACTGTTCCTTGTTCGGGGTGATGGCCATGTCTCTCCTCGATTACGTGGAGCAGCGGATGTACTGCGAGTCGGTCCAGTCGTAGCGCAGGCGAGCGACCGCATGCGTCGGCTCGCCCGACGAGCCGTCGATTTGCTCGTGGGTCGACCACTCGCGCGTCTGGCCGGGGCCGAGGCTGCCGTTGAGGTCGGCCGAGCCGGTATCGACGAGCTCGCCCTGGGCGTCGTAGTAGCTGATGTTGACGCTGTAGAGATCGATCGTCGCCGACGACGTGTTGCGCACGACGCCCGACACGTCGACCGGATAGAAGTCGACGGCGTCGGGGCTGCCGTGCTGGAACGACGAGATCGAGGCCTGGGGCTTGCCACTGGGGCAGCCGCCGCTCGGGGCGGCGGTGGTGGGTGGCGCGGGCCGGGGCTGCGGCGCCGGTGTCTGCCCGCCGCTGCTCGAGCCGCCCGGCGAGCTGGACGATCCCGAGGACGACGACGAGCCGCCGTTCGTCGAGCGGCCGCCCGTGGACGCGACCGCGGCGCCGCCGGACGTCGACCCGCTGATGGTGCCGATGGCGCCGACAGCGGTCGTCGGCGTCGCCACGCCGGGCGGTCCGACCAGCGTCGTGTCGGGGCTGGCGAGCAGCGTCGTGCTGGTGGCGCGGGACGCCGGGCGCGTGGTGGTCGCTGTGACGTTGCCGGCGGTGACCTGTTGCGGGGACGACGAGAAGACACCGGCCGCCGCCAGGGCGACGAGAATGACGGCCAGACCGACGGCCACGACGCCCACGCGCGTGCCCACTGACATGCCGTCCCAGATCGGTATGCCCCGGCCTCCGGCGCGCGCCGGCGCCACCAGCGGCGTCGGCTCCGTCCGCGGTGCCTCGTCACGTTTCGGCGGCGGCGGCTTCGCCTGGGCTGACGGAGGCGGCGGCGGGGGAGGCGGCGGCGGAGCGGACGGCGGCGGGGACGGAGGGGCCGCGGCAGTCACCGTCGGAGCCGCGGCGGCGGACGGGTTCGTCGTCGGCCGCGGGGGCAGTGGCGGAGGTGGCGTCGGCCGTGGCGGGGGCGGTGGCTCGGGCCGGGCAGGCGCGACCGGTACCGGCGCCTGCTCGCCCATCGAGTCGAAGAACCCGTGCGCGTCCTCGAGGTGCCGCCGGAACGACGGCTCGTCCTCCAACGACTGATCACACAGCGCGCACGGATACGCGTTCGGCAGAGCTATCCCTCCCACTCGAAGAACCGCAAGCCTACGTCGCCAACCCAGCCGATCTGACGCGCCGGAGTACGCTCGCGGCGTCGTCATCGGGCACCGACGGGGGGCGGCGAGTGGCGGTCAGAGGAAGGATCGTGCGCACGGCGGGTGCGGCCGCCATGGTCTGCGCCGCCATGTGGGCAGTGTTCGCCCCTGCCAGCGCGGCCCCCGTGAACGTTGCCGCCGTGACCCTGCAGCTCGACGGCCCGGTCGCGGCCGGGGGTACCGCGCACCTGTCGGGCGAGGTCTCGCTGGCCGCCGCCGGCGCAGGCGTGCCGTTGGCGCCCGTGCAGGTGACGCTCACCAGCGACGCCGGCAGCGTCAGCGCATCGGCGACGACCGACGGCAGCGGGCACTTCGCCGTGGCCATCGGCGTGCCGGCAGCCGCCAAGTCGGCGACCGCGACGGCATACCTACTCAAGGGGAGCTTGGTGGAGGCCGCCAGTCCGTCCGTGACGGTATTGCAGCCCGCCGCGACGACCCCGACGACGAGCCCGCCGGTCACCGGCGCTCCGCCTCCGACACTTCAGCCGCCGACGACCCACACCACGCGCACCTCGACACCGCCGGCGCTGTTGTCGGTGCGCATCGACCCGCGGACGCCACAGCAGCTGGGTCACGTGGAACGCTTCCGCTCGCAGCCGGCAGGCATCGACTGCGAGCGCGAGTGCATCGCCGTGTTCCCGGTGGGCACGGTGGTGTCGCTCGAGGTCGATTCGCCAACGAAGGAGGAGTTCCTCTCCGCGTGGGGCGGCGCGTGTGCCGGTCAGCCGCCGGCGGTGTGCCGCGTGCGGTTGACGAGCGATCGCGAGGTCACCGCACTGATCGGTGGCGTGCTGCCGATCACGGTGACCACGCCAACCACGGTGGTGCAGCCGCCCGTCGCGAACAGGTGCGCGCGACATCAGCCGTGCCGACTGCCGACCGTGCGCGGGTTCTTCGGTCATCTCCCGCCCATCAGCGCGGTGACGGGCGCGCTCGCCGGGTTCGTGTTGCTGGCGTTCCCGGGCGCGTTGTTCACGGCGACGCTCGAGGAGAACTACGAAACCGTCCGCGCCTGGTTCGGGAGGCGAGGTGCGCCAGTGCACCGTCGACCGGCGGTCGTCCTCACCGGCGTCTCCCTCGTCGTCGGCTTCGCCTGGTGGTTGGGCCGCGGTGAGCACCGAGGCGCTGCCGCCAACGTGGCGGCCATCCTCGGCGTCGCGGCCGCCTTCGCGGTCATCACGTTGGTCGCCGAGGTGCCCGAGATGCTGACCGCTCGCGCCCACCGCGCCGATTTCGAAGGCGTCCTGCGTGCGCTGCCGGGTACCGCCGTGCTGTCCCTGACCGCGGGCCTGGTGTCGAACATCCTCCATCTCGAACCGGGCTACGTGTTCGGCACCGTGGCCGGCTTCGCCGTCATCCGCGGCCGGCGCACGAAGGAGCTGGGCGGTCAGTCAGCGGCGTTCGGCGCGGCGGCGTTGTTCGGCGTCGGCATGCTGGCCTGGATCACGTGGGGCGCCCTGCAGTCCTACGTCGAGCGCGGGCACCCCGGCGCCATCGGCCCGGTGTTTGCCGGTCAGTTCATGGAGGTGCTCGTCCTCGGGTGCATCGAGGCGATCGCGTTCGCCTATCTCCCGCTGCGGTTCATGGACGGCGCGCGCGTGCGCGAGTGGAACCGGCAGGTGTGGCTCGTCATCCAGGGGGCGGCGCTGGTCCTCGCCGCTCTCCTCATCGCCGCCACCGGCCAGAACGACTACATCGAGGTCCTCGAGGACAAGCACCCGGGCGCCACCGTCAAAGCGTTGATCGTGGCCCTCGCCTTCGGCGCGTTCTCCGTCGGCTTCTGGGCGTACTTCCGGCTACGGGAGGGTGCGGGGCCGGTACCGGCGGCGGCCGGTGGGGGAGAGGACGCCGACCATGAGGATGTCGACCAGCTCGGCGATGAAGTGCTCGGGGTCGTCGGCAACTAGCCCGCCGATCGACGCGGCCGCCAGGCCCGCGTAGGTCGCCACCGACGCGTCGAACGGCCGGTACTCGTCGCGGCCGGCGCGTGCGCCGATCTCCGACGCCACATCGTCGACCAGCTGCCTGACGAGCGCGGCCAGCTCGGCGCCGACGTCCGGGAAGTCCTTGAGGTTGCCCAGCAGGGCGAGCAGGAGCGGGCCCTCGGCGTGCACGAGGCGGGCGAAGCGGGTGAGGAACTCCTCCAGCCGGTCGGCCTCGTTCTCGAGCGCGGGCGTGAGCTCGTTGCCCTGCGCCACCTGCTCGCGCAGCATGTCGAGGAGCGGGTCGGCCACGGCGGCGCGGAACAGCTCGTCCTTCGACCCGAAGTGCTTGAGCACCAGGCCCTCGCTCACGCCCGCCCGCTCGGCGATGCCGAGGGTCGTGGTGGCGCGGTAGCCGTGGCTGGAGAACTCGTCGCGCGCGATCTCGAGCAACGCGTGGCGCCGCTGGTCGGCCGGCATCCGCTTCCGCGGTTTCGTCGTTGACGCCATCTCCACCCCCGAGTTTACTGGTCGCTGTAAGTAGATCAATACTCACTTACGGCGGACCAGGCGCAGGAACGACGGAGGTCGCAGCGTGAAGTTCGGCATCTTCTACGAGCACCAGCTGCCGAGGCCGTGGGAGGGCGGGCAGGAGCACAAGATCCTCCACGACGCCCTCGAGCAGATCGAGCTGGCCGACAAGCTCGGCTACGACACGGTGTGGGAGGTCGAGCACCACTTCCTCGAGGAGTACTCGCACAGCTCGGCGCCCGAGGTGTTCCTCGCCGCCGCCAGCCAGCGCACGTCCAACATCCGCATCGCCCACGGCATCGTCGCCGCCCTGCCCGGCTACAACCCGCCCGCGCGCGTGGCCGAGCGCATCGCCACGCTCGACCTGGTGTCGAACGGGCGCGTCGAGTTCGGCACCGGCGAGACTTCGAGCGACATGGAGCTGCACGGCTTCGGCATCGACCGGGCGTCGAAGCGCGCCATGTGGGAGGAGGCCGTCGGCGAGATCTGCCGGATGATGGTCGAGGAGCCCTACCTCGGCCACGAGGGCGAGTTCTTCAACATGCCGCCGCGCAACGTCGTGCCCAAGCCGTACCAGAAGCCGCACCCGCCGGTGTGGGTGGCGTGCAGCAAGCGCGACACGATCCTCATGGCCGCCGACCGGGGCATCGGTGCGCTGAGCTTCGCGTTCATCGACCCGGACGAGGCAAAGCAGTGGACCGACGACTACTACGCCCGCTTCGAAGCGTGCAGCGATCCCATCGGCTTCGACCTCAACCCCAACCTGGCGGTGGTCAGCGGCTTCATGTGTCACGAGGACGAGCAGACGGCGCTGGACCGCGGCCTCGACGGTTTCCACTTCTTCGCCTACTCGCTGTCGCACTACTACATGTTCGGGAACCACACGCCCGGCAAGACCAACGTGTGGGAGGAGTTCGAGCAGAACCGCGAGGCAATGGGGTTCGCCAAGCTGTCGGCCCAAGGTGCCGAACTGGGCGCCACCGAGCAGACCGAGGGCGGGTTCTCGGCCCTGCGTGGTTGCATCGGTACGCCCGATCAGCTGCGCACGCTGTTGCGCGGGTACGAGGACGCCGGCGTCGACCAGATCATCTTCATCGGCCAGGCCGGCAAGAACCAGCACGAGCACATCTGCGAATCGCTGGAGTTGTTCGCCCGCGAGGTCATGCCCGAGTTCAAGGAGCGCGAGGCGGAGCACCAGAAGAAGAAGGCCGAGCGGCTGGCTCCGGTCTACGAGCGCCTGCGCGGGTACAACCAGCCTCGGGGCGAAACCGACATCGTCGTCAGCGCCAACCCGGTCTTCTAGCGGTGGCCATCGGCGAGTTCGCGTTCAACCTGTTCGACGACGAGGTCAGGCGCGACCCCTACCCCTGGTACGACAAGCTGCGCGGCGTCGGCCGGGTCGTTCGCAACCCCGCGCTGTTCGGGACGCTCATGGTGCACCGGCACGCCGACGTGCTGTCGATCTTGCGGGACCCCGCCCGCTTCTCGTCGGCCGACCCGGGCGGCATGCAAGACCGGCCGCGCGTCTTCAACGGCGTGCCGACGATGCTCACGTCGGACCCGCCCGTGCACGAGCGCCTGCGGGGCGTGCTGTCGCGGGCGTTCACGCCCCGCACGGTGGCGCGGCTCGAGCCCCGGCTGCGCGAGATCGCCCGGGGCCTCGTCGACCCGTTGCAGGACGGGGCCGTGGTGGACGCGTGTGACGCGCTGGCCGCGCCGCTGCCGGTGATCGCCATCGCCGAGCTGATGGGCGTGTCGGCGTCAGACCGCGACTCGTTCCGGCAGTGGTCAGACGACCTCATCGGGGGCACGCCCGAACTGGCCACGCCCGAAGCGGTGGA
>JAFATL010000433.1 GCA_019243975.1 Actinomycetota bacterium
TACGGTGAGGTGCACGTCGCGGTCACCCTGGACGACCAGGAGGGGGACTCCGCCGGCGCCGCTGTACGTTCCGAACACCCCGGGTTCCTCGACCCCCGCGATCGACACGACTGCCACCACCCGGGGGTCGTGGCAACAGTGCGCCAACGCCAAGGCAAGGGCGTCGATGGCGCCGTCGGAGTGGCCGGCGGCGATCACACGCGTCGGGTCGACAACGTCGCGCAGTGGGCTCGACGGATCGGCATTCATGGACGCGAGCGCCGTGACGACGTAGCTAAGGTCGCCCGGTTCTGAGGCCTGGTCCGCCTCACTGGCGGGCCCTTGGCCCGGCCCGGGCCTGCGCAACGACGGCAGGGTGGGCCCCGCCACGACGTAGCCGGCGGACGCCCAGCGATGCAGCAGGCTGCGGTACTCGCTGCTCACGCGGTTGAAGCCGTGGGCCCACACCACGATCGGGAAAGGCGCACGGGTGCGAAGCGCGGGCGCGTCAGGTATGTCTGCTGCGCTCGCCGCGCCGGTTGCCGGGTACCACACGGTGGTCACCAGAGTGCGCGACGGTTGACGCTGGCCCGCCGACGTGGCGGGTGTCGGCCGGCTCGCGTCGACGAACGTGAACGTGCGGACGCCAACCGCGAAGGGCTCGGTCGGAGATGCCGTGGGCGGCGGCGACGTTGACGCGGTGGACACCGCCGTCGTCGCCGGTGTTGCGGTCGAACGTGCGGGCCCGGCGATGCGATGGGCCGCGCATGCGGTGAGGAGGAGGAGTACGGCCACTGGCAGGATCGCCGGCCTCATCACGCGCGTCGATGCTACGCAGGCCGCGATCGATCAGGAGTCGAAGGTGACTTCCACGTCCTGCTCGGGGCGTCGCTCCTCCTGCTTGGCGATCGCCGCCAGGGTGCGCTTGTCCGGCTCGGTCAGGGGTGGCTGCACGATGCTGCGCGGCCACAGGCGCCGGGCTCGCACGACATTGAACTCGGCGCAGTACAAGGTGAGCTGAGCACCCAACGCCAGCCACGACAACAGGCCCAGTACCACCGCGAAGAAGCCGTAGACCTGGCTGGCGTGTCGCAGTTGGTGGGCCACGAGGAAGCCGCCCACGGTCTGCAGCACCTGCCACGCCACGCCGGCCGCCACCGCGCCCGGCACGAGGTCGCGCGTGGCGATGGTCTTCGACGTGAGCACCCGGAAGCCGACGATGAACAGCGCAACGTTGACGCAGCCCGACGCGAGCAGGTTGGCCGCCCGGAAGCCGGCTGACCGCGTGCCCAGCTGACCGAGGCCCGACAGCACACTGGTCGCCAGCACGCCAAGACCGAGGGCGAGCAGGAAGATGGCGCCCCGGGCCATGCGGGGGAAGAAGCCGGGCCGCACCACGCCGGGAACGTTCCAGATCTGGTTCATGGCGTGCTGGGCCGCCTGCGTCACGCCCATACCTCCCCATCCCAGGCCGACGAGGCCCACCACGAGGGCGAGGCCACTCGCGTGCAGCGAGTGCAAGTTCTTCTGGATCTGGTCGCCGATGATGGGGAACTGGGCCAGCGCCGAATGCACGACCGTGCGCTCGAGGGCGGCGCGGCGGTGCAGGAACACGCCGAACAGCGTCGTCATCAACAAGAGCAGCGGGAACAGCGACAGGATCCCGTAGTACGCCAGCAGGCCGGCCAGGGCGCCGCCCCGGTCGTCGCCGAACTTCTTCAGGACCCCGAACGGGAAACCGATCCAGCGATGGTTCTGCTGGTAGCGGTCGACGCGACGGACGATCCGCTCCACGGGAGACACGCCACAGCCGTACCCGAAGCAAGCGCTGCGCACCCCCAGCGAGGACTCGGACGGCGGGCGATGGAATTGCGACGACACGGGTAGGTACCGGTGTGGCCTCAGTTCGCGTCGGTCTCGTGGCCGATCCCGCCGCGCCGACGGCGATAGCGCGCGACATGACCGACCTGGCTCCGGTCGACGGCGACGAGTGGGACATCACGATCGTGAGCGAGCCGTTCACCACGGGCTCCGAGAATGTCGACGCTGCGGTGGGCAGGCTGCAGGAGCGTGCGCAGGAACGGAGCTGGGACGTCGTCGTCGGGCTGACCGAACTCCCGCTCCACGACCGCGAGGGCCGCCATCTACTTGTGCAGACCGATCCCGAAAACCAGATCGCGGTGTTGTCGCTGCCCGCGCTCGGCGGATTCCGGATGCGCGCTCGCACTCGGCGTGCCCTGCGCTCGCTGATCAGCGGGATGGCGGACTCCGACGCCACGAACCAGCACCGGGTGGCTGTCCCGGTCGCACGAGGGCGCGGGCGCCTTCTCATCGGCATGGTGCTCGCCAATCGCCCGTGGTTGTTGGTGCCGGGTCTGAAGTCGGCGCTCGTCGCCGCGCTGGCGACGGGGGCGGTGGCCACCATCAACTCCACGGTGTGGCTGCTGGCGACCTCGCTGTCGTGGTGGCGACTCGTGATCGGGACCGTGGCGTCGGTCGCACTCGTCGTCGTCTGGCTGGTCGTCGACGGCGAGCTGTGGGACCACCCAGACGCCGACTCGGCCCAGGCGCGCGAACGATCTCGCCTCTACAACGCGTCGACGGTGGTCACGCTGCTCGTGGGTGTCGTGATCTGTTACGCCGCTCTCTACGTGGTGAACGTGGCATGGGCCAACTTCGTCCTCGACCCGGCAGTGATGGGCCGCTACCTCCACGCCAAGGTCAGCCACGCCGACCTGTTCGTGCTGGCGTGGTTCGTGGCCACCGCGGCGAC
>JAFATL010000025.1 GCA_019243975.1 Actinomycetota bacterium
GACGGACGGCTGGGTCTGCTCGACTGGGGCATCGTCGGACGCGTCGACGACGACACCCACCGATTCCTGCGCCGGTCCGTCGAGGGCGCCCTGGGCGACCAGACGGCGTGGGCCGACGTGCACGGGTTCTTCAAGGCCACTTACGGCGACGCGGTGCTGGCCGCGCTGGGCATGACCGACGAGCGCGGCGCCGAGATCGCCCGCACGATGATCGAGACCTTCTACAACCAGCCGTTCGGAACAGTGGATCTGAGCCTGCTCATGGGGCCGCCGCCCGACTCGCCATCGGCCCAGCTGCCGTTCTGGCAGCAGCTGCGCCGCCAGCGCCGTCTCAAGCGAGAGCTCGACGCGAGCGGCGCCGTCGGCAGCGCCTTCGACCGGACGACGTTCCTCATGTCCAAACAGCTCATCTACCTGGAGCGATACGGCAAGTTGTTCCTCCCCGACGTGCCCCTTCTCTGGGACCGGGAGGCCTTCACCGCCCTCCTGGCGGACGTGCCCGCCGCCTAGGAATTCCTGACTCTGGGGGTTGTTACTATCTACATAGTGTTAATTCTCCGCGCCCCCCAGGTGATGCCTCATGGCCACAACTGACCTCGATCTCGGTCGCTACAAGCTGGGCTGGAGCGACGTCGAGGACTACGTCTTCAAGCCCGAGAAGGGCATCAACGAAGGCGTCGTCCGTCAGATCAGCGAGTACAAGGGCGAGCCCGAGTGGATGCTCAAGTTCCGGCTGCGCGCCCTGCGCCACTTCGAGCGCAAGCCGATGCTGGCGTGGTTCGCCCAGAACATGCCCGACATCGACTTCCAGGACATCTACTACTACATCAAGCCCACCGCCGGGCAGGTCGACGAGTGGGACGAGCTCCCCGAGCAGATGAAGGCGACCTACGAGAAGCTCGGCATCCCCGAAGCGGAGCGCAAGTACCTCGCCGGCGTCACCGCGCAGTACGAAAGTGAAGTGGTGTACCACCGCAATCGCGAGGAGTTGGAGGCGCAGGGGATCCTCTTCTCCGACATGGACACCGCGCTGCGCGAGCACCCGGAGATCGTGAAGAAGTACTTCGGCACGATCATCCCGCCCGGCGACAACAAGTTCGCGGCCCTCAACACCGCGGTGTGGTCGGGCGGGTCGTTCATCTACGTCCCGCCGGGCGTGAAGTGCGAGATGCCGCTGCAGGCGTACTTCCGCATCAACTCGGAGAACGCCGGCCAGTTCGAGCGCACGTTGATCATCGCCGACGAGGGCGCCCAGGTTCACTACATCGAGGGCTGCTCTGCCCCCGTGTACACGAGCGACTCGCTGCACTCCGCCGTCGTCGAGCTCGTCGCCCTGCCCGGCTCGCGCATCACCTACACGACCATCCAGAACTGGTCGCCCAACGTCTACAACCTCGTCACCAAGCGAGCGCGCGCCGAAGCGGAGGCGCACGTCGAGTGGATCGACGGCAACATCGGCTCCAAGCTCACGATGAAGTACCCGTCGGTCGTGTTGGCGGGGCCGAAGGCGTCGGGTGAGGTGCTGTCGGTCGCGTACGCGGGCCCGGGGCAGCATCAGGACGCGGGGGCGAAGATGTACCACGCCGCTCCCGAGACGACGTCGACGATCATCTCCAAGTCGATCAGCAAGGACGGCGGGCGCACGTCGTACCGCGGTCTGGTGCGGGTCGACGAAGGTGCCAAGAACTCGAAGAGCTTCGTGCGCTGCGATGCGCTGCTGCTCGACGAGATCAGCCGGTCCGACACCTACCCGGCGATGCAGGTCGAGGAGCAGGACGCCCAGATCGGCCACGAGGCCACCGTCTCCAAGATCGGCGACGAGCAGCTCTTCTACCTGATGAGCCGGGGCCTCTCCGAGGAGCAGGCCATGGGCATGATCGTCAACGGGTTCATCGAGCCCGTCACCCGCACCCTGCCCATGGAGTACGCCGTCGAGTGGAGCCGCCTCATCGAGCTCCAGATGGAAGGCTCCATCGGCTGAGGTACTCGCTTGTGCGCTTGAACTCGCCAAATAGACGAGTTCAAGCGCTAAAGCGAAAGGTGTAGGGCGCTCGCTAGCGTCGCCGGCATGCCGGAGACGTTGCGAACAGAGGTGCACGACGGCGTTGGCGAGATCGTGCTGACGCGGGCGGAGGAGTACAACACCATCACGCCGGCGTTGCGGGACGAGCTGGCGGCGGCGATCGACCAGCACGACGCCGACAGCGACGTGCGGGTGATCCTGCTGCGGGCCGAGGGACCGGCGTTCTGCGCCGGCTACGGGCTCGACTGGTCGACGGCCGCGCAGGCGCAAGCAGAAACAGCAAGCGCCAAGCGGGTGTGGGACTCCGTCGCCGACTACCGGATGATCAGCTGGTTCGTCGACGTGTACATGAAGCTCTGGTACGCCTCGAAGCCCACGATCGCGGCGGTGCAGGGTTGGTGCATCGCCGGCGGCACCGACATGGTGCTGTGTGCCGACATCGTGATCGCGGGCGAAGGCGCGTCGTTCGGCTACCCGCCGTCGCGCGTGTGGGGCACGCCGACGACGGCGATGTGGGTGTACCGCCTCGGCCTCGAGAAGGCCAAGCGCTACCTGCTCACCGGCGACGAGATCAAGGCGCCCGATGCGGCACGAGACGGCCTCATCCTGGAATGGGTGCCCGACGACCAACTGCAAGAGCACGCCATGAACTTCGCCACGCGCATGGCCCAGGTACCGACCACCCAGCTGGTGATGCTCAAGCTCCTCTGCAACCAGACCGCCGAGAACATGGGCCTGGCGTCCAGCCGGCTTGTGGGCAGCCTCTTCGACGGCATCGCCCGCCATACCCAGGAAGGTCTCGACTTCGTGAGCAGGTCCCAGGAGGTCGGCTTCCGCCAGGCCGTGAAAGAGCGCGACGACCCCTTCGGGGACTACGGCTCTCGGCCCCGCTGAACGGCTACGAGCCCGCGAGCACCTCGGCCAGGGTGGGCAGGCCACGGTCCTTGGCTGACAGCTGGGCCGGGTTGTCGGGGTCGACCGGGATGGGCCAGGCGATCCCCAGTGCGGGGTCGAGCGGGTTGACCGCGGTGCCCGCCATGTTCGGCTGCCACTCCGAGGTGAAGCAGTAGAGGTACTGCGTGAGCCCTTCGCTCACCGACTGGAAGCCGTTGCAGACGCCCGGCGGCACGAGCACCTGCGTGCCC
>JAFATL010000110.1 GCA_019243975.1 Actinomycetota bacterium
ACCAGGGCCCGGATCATCCCGACTTGGATGGCACCGAGGTTGCCGCCACCTCCGAGGACGAAGGCGGTCTTCGGCCCATCCCCCTCCAGCAGGCGTAGGGGCACGTTCCCACTGTGCACGCATGTCCGATCTGAGACCAGCCCCCAGTTGTGCCATTTGCACCCTACGAGCGGGCTAGTCACTCGCTGACTCCTACGCTGGGCCGGATGTCGACGAGGACGCGCCTGGGCGTGGCGGTGGGAGCAGCCGTGGGCGGCGCGTCGCGGCGGTTGCGCCTCGGCGGGGGCAGCGTGATCGGCGGTCGTGCGCAGCTGGTCGTCGACCCGGATGCCCTTGGCGCGCTCACGCGCGGCCGCCCCGTGTTCCTCGTCAGCGGGACGAACGGGAAGAGCACGACGACGGCGTTCACGGCCGCCGCCTTGGGCACCCAGGGACCGGTGGTCACCAACTCATTGGGCGCCAACATGCCGCCCGGCCTCGTGGCCACGTTGGCGCCCGCGGCAACGGGGGTTGCGGCCGTGCTCGAGGTGGACGAGCACTGGTTGCCGTCGACGATCGCGAAGGTTCACCCGCGCGCGGTGTCGCTGCTCAACCTCAGCCGCGACCAGATGGACCGCACGGCCGAGGTGCGCACGCTGGCGGCGTCGTGGCGCGCCGCGGTGGGCGCGGCGCCCGACACCCACGTAATTGCCAACGCCGACGACCCGTTGGTGGCGTGGGCCGCGCTGGTCGGCCGCGAGGTCACGTGGGTGGCGGCCGGGTTGTCGTGGACCGACGACGCGTGGTCGTGCCCCGAGTGTGCGGGCCGACTGGTGTTCGGCGGCCCCGAGGGGTGGGAGTGCATGGGCTGCGATCTGGCCCGGCCCCGGCCGGACGTGTGGTTGGAGGAGTCGGCGGGATCGACGGTGGTGGCGACCGGCGATGGTGCACGCGTGCCGCTGCGCCTGCAGCTGCCGGGGCGGTGCAACGGTGCCAACGCGGCGATGGCAGTGGCGGCCGCGCGCGTGGCCGGAGTGCCGGCGAAGGCGGCGGTGGCGGCAGCCGAACGCATCACCGACGTGGGCGGGCGCTACCAGGTGTTCGACGTCGGCGGTACGCGTGCGCGGCTGCTGCTGGCCAAGAACCCGGCCGGGTGGGTGGAGGTGCTCGAGCTGCTGTCGCACGATGCGCTGCCGGTCGTCGTGGCCATCAACGCCCGGATCGCCGACGGGCGCGATCCGTCATGGCTGTGGGACGTGCCGTTCGAGCGCCTGCAGGGCCGGGAGGTGGTGGCCACCGGCGAGCGCAGCCGTGACCTGGCTGTGCGCCTGGCCTACGCCGAGGTCCCACACCGTCACGTCCCGGACATCGAGGCCGCGATACGGTCTGTTCAAGGACCAGACATGTACGTCGTCGCCAACTACACGGCCTTTCAAGCCGTACGAGGCATGCTCTGATGTCGGATCCGCCCGTCTCCGTACGGGGGATGCGGGCGGCGCGCGGTGCGCCCATGCGCCACGTGCCCGCGGGCGTTCTCGTGGGACGGGTGCTGGTCGCGCTGGGTGTGGTCGCCCTCGCCGTGGCGGCCGCGCTGGCGCTGTTTCCGACCGATGCAGAAGCGGCGGTGCCGAGCGGCACCAAGAGCACGAGCACCGTTCGCTGCGGCGTGCCGCTCAAGGTGCTGATGACCAAGCGGTCGACGTCATCGTCGGCCAGCGCCCGCAGCGCCCAGGCCGTGTGCCGCAAGAAGGCCGACGACCGCGTCGGTGCCGCCGTGCCGGTGGGCGTCGTCGGCGTCGTGCTCGTCGTCGCCGGCTTCGCGTCAACCGCGGCCGCGCGCCGCCGTTCCGACGCCGCTTAGTACTGCGGCCGACGAAAAGGCTCAGCTCGTGCGCGCGGCGGGGTTGGGGTCCCCGCCGCACCGCGGAGCAGCGATGAGCTGCGGAGCCATCAATACTGCGTTTGCGCGATCTGGGTCGGCGTCGCCGCGGGTGCGGCGGCTTTGCGCACCTTGGCCGGGGCGGCGTTGACGACGATCACCGGCGTGCCCGACGGCACCAGCGGGAACAGCGCTTGCTCGTCGGAGGGCCGCATGCGGATGCAGCCGTGTGACGCGTTGTAACCGATCGAGCCTGCGTCGGACGTCTCGTGGATCAGGATGCCCGGCGCGTTGAGCGCCATGGCGTGCGTGCCCAGCGGGTTGTCGGGACCGGGACCGATCTTCTCGGGCATCTTGGTGGACCACGTGCTGTGCGGGTTGTTCCACGTGGGGTTCACCATCTTGTAGAGCACCCGCCAGGTGCCGGTCGGCGTCGGGAAGGCGGGCTGGCCGGTGGCGACGCCGTACGTCGCGGTGACGACGCCGTTCTTGTAGAGGTAGAGCTTGTTCTCGCCCGTGCGGACGAGGATCACGGTGCCGAACGAGTCCGCCGTGCGGCTGGCCGCCACCGACTTGGTCGGCAGGTTGGCCTCGGCGCGGCCGCGCGCCACGGCCGTCAACAGCACGCGGCGCGCCGCGGGCGTGTCGAGGGCGCGCCCGGCGCGGTCGGGCGAGATGTGCAGCCAGGAGTCGCTGGTCTCGAGGGTGGCGTCCTTGGCCGCCAGGGCGGTGCCCTTGGCCGCCTCCTTGAGGAGCTTGTCGATCGCCGGTGCCTGGGCGGCGTGCCACGACGGCTGCAGGGCGATGGTCTGGCTGTTGTCGCCGACAGTTCGGCGCCACAGGCGCACGAGCAGATTGGGGGAGTTCTCGCGCTTGAGCTCGTCGTCGACGGCCTTGGCAACGTCGATCCGGCGGCCCAGGTCCCACGGAGTGGTCGTCGTCTGGAAGCCCTCGACGCTGACGCGCAGGGTCTGGTGCAGGGGGGCCTCGAGCTTCTGCTTGAGCAGAGCCACGGCCGCGTCGCGGTCGAGGTTGCCGACGGCGACCCCGCCGATGGTCGTCCCGCCGGCCAGGCGCTGCGCGTGGCTGTGGTCGAACGAGACCGCGCCGTAGGCGCCGCCGGCCGTGACGAAGACGGGCAGCAGAAGGGCAGTCACCTTCAACCCGGGACGGTGAAGAAGGCGCGCCAGTGGACGAGTCAAGCGGGGAAGCGCCACCAGACCCCAATTATTGAGGAAACATCCACCAGTTGGAAAGCGGGATCGTGTAAGCGGCGGCCGCGGCGGAAAGGGATTCCCCATGTCGACGCAGCCGCCGCCCCTGACGCCGCCCCTCCACGAGGTCGGTGGACCCATCCCCGAAGACAACCTGCCGGGCCATCACCCTGAACACGAACAGGACAAGCCCGAGGTTCCCCCCGCGCAGCGACCTCGCCGCCGGCGGGCCCCCGCCAAGAAGCCCAAGCTCGAATCGGTGGCCACCCAGACGTCGGCGCCGGTGGACCGGTCGCCGGTCACGGCGCCGAGCGTGACGGCGGCGCGGCGGTTCCCATTCGCCGTCGACCCCACCATGGCGCCGTTCGCCCGCCTCTTCGGGGTCAGCGATGAGAACGCGTGGGTGGAAGTGGGCGATTCCACGGTGGTCGTCAAGTTCGGCCCCTGGGTGCTGCGCACGCCGCGTTCGAACGTGACGGGGGCCGAGATCACCGGCCCCTATGCCTGGGCGAAGGTCGTGGGCGGCCCCCACCTGTCGCTCCGCGACCGCGGCCTCACCTTCGCCACGTCCACCCGCCGCGGCGTGTGCCTGCACTTCCAGAAGCCGGTGGGCGGCGTCCTCCCGGTGCCGCTCCTGCGCCACCCCGGCCTGACCGTCACCCCCGACGACCCGGAAGCCCTCGTGGAGGCGCTGCGGGAGCACTGACGGAGTGGAGCTGAGGGGAATCGAACCCCTGACTTCCACCATGCCATGGTGGCGCTCTACCAACTGAGCTACAGCCCCGCGTGAGGGGTCGAGGCTAGCGCACAGATAACTGTCTCAGCCCCTCGGTACCGTCGGTTGGCATGGGGGATACACCTTCCGAGGTCGGGTCGAGAACCGAGCTGGCCGTGGCGGTGGCCCTGTGCCGGGCGGGCAAACGCGTCTATACGCCGTTGTTCGAACCACACGGCCGCGTCGACCTCCTGTGCGAGGACGCCACGGGCTATCAGCGAGTCCAGTGCAAGACGGCGCGGCTGGTTGGTGACGCCCTGTTTTTCCACACCTGCAGCAACACGGGAAAGCAGCCGCGCGACTACAGGGGCGAAGTTGACGTGTTCGGTGTGTACTCGCCCGAGCTCGATCAGGTCTTCATCGTGCCGGTCGATGTCGCGCCGGTGCGGGGTTGCACCCTGCGCCTCGGTCCTGCACGCAATGGGCAGGCCAAGGGCGTTCACTGGGCGAAGGACTACCTGCTCAGCTGAGCCCCTCACGGCCACCCCCTACCATGGCGGGCCGTGGCTGAGGTCGAGCAGTACGACCCGAAGGTGGTCGAGAAGAAGTGGCAGGCCCGGTGGGCTGAAGAGGGCACCTATGAGGTGGCCAACGACGATCCGCGGCCGCCGTTCTACGTGCTGTGCATGTACCCGTACCCGAGCGGGCCCGCGCACCAGGGACACGTGCGCAACTACACCTTCGGCGACCTGATCGTCCGCCACCGCACGATGCAGGGCTTCGGCGTGCTCACGCCGATGGGCTTCGACTCCTTCGGCCTCCCGGCCGAGAACGCGGCCATCAAAACCGGCACCCACCCGCGCATCTTCACCGACGCCCGCATCGAGGAGCTGAAGGCCTCGATCCGCCAACTCGGCGCGGTCTACGACTGGCGCCGAGAGGTGCGCAGCCACGACCCCGAGTACATCAAGTGGAACCAGGTCATCTTCCGCAAGTTCCTCGACGCTGGCCTCGCCTACCGGGCCAAGGCGCCCGTGAACTGGTGCCCGGGCTGCCACACGGTGCTGGCCAACGAGCAGGTGCTGGCCGACGGAACGTGTGAGCGCTCGGGCGACGTGGTCGAGAAGCGCGAGCTCGAGCAGTGGTTCTTCAAGATCACCGACTACGCCGACGAGCTGCTGGAGTCACTGGCCGACCTGGAGTGGCCCGAGCGGGTCAAGACCATGCAGCGCAACTGGATCGGCCGGTCCGAGGGCGCCGAGTTCGAGCTGACGGTGCAGGGGAGCGGCCAGAAGATCCCCGTCTTCACCACCCGTCCCGACACCAGCTTCGGCATGACCTACGTCGTGCTGGCACCCGAGCACCCGCTGGTCGGCGCCATCACCACCGCCGAGCACCAGGCCGAGGTGCAGCAGTTCGTGGCGCGCGTCAGCACGGAGACCGAGATCGAGCGCCAGTCGACCGAGGGCGCCCTCGAGAAGCGCGGCGCGTTCACCGGCGCCTACGCGATCAACCCTTTCACCGAGCAGCCCGTACCGATCTACGTCGCCGACTACGTGCTGATGACGTACGGCACCGGCGCCATCATGGCCGTGCCGGGCCAGGATCAGCGCGACTGGGACTTCGCCAAGGCCTACGACCTGCCCATCATCCGCACCGTCGAGCCGCCCGCCGACTTCGACGGCGAGGCGTACACGGGCGACGGACCGGCCATCAACAGCGAGTGGCTCAACGGCCTCGAGGTGGCGCCGGCCAAGGCCAAGGCCATCGACTGGCTGGAGGAGAACGGCATCGGCAAGCGCACGGTGAACTACCGCCTGCGCGACTGGCTGGTGTCACGCCAGCGGTACTGGGGCTGCCCGATCCCCGTCGTGTACTGCGAGACGCATGGCATGGTGCCGGTGCCCGAGGACCAGCTGCCGGTGCTGGCGCCCGACGACGTCGAGTTCCGGCCCACCGGCGAGTCGCCGCTGACGTTCCACGAGGGCTTCCGCAACACGACGTGCCCGACGTGCGGCGGCCCTGCCGTGCGCGAGTCCGACACCATGGACACGTTCGTCGACTCGTCGTGGTACTTCCTGCGCTTCTGCGACCCGTGGTCGACGGAGACGCCGTTCCGGCCCGAGCCGGTCGAGCACTGGATGCCGGTCGACCAGTACATCGGCGGCATCGAGCACGCCATCCTCCACCTGATGTACGCGCGCTTCTACACCAAGGCGCTGGCCGACCTCGGCTTGGCACCGAAGGAGCTGCGCGAGCCGTTCAAGCGGCTGTTCACCCAGGGCATGATCCGCATGGGCGGCACCAAGATGTCGAAGTCCAAGGGCAACCTGGTCGCCCCGTCGCAGTACTTCGACACCGTCGGCGCCGACGCCCTGCGCATCTACCACCTGTTCGTGGGCCCGCCCGCCGACGACGTCGAGTTCCGGCCCACCGGCGAGTCGCCGCTGACGTTCCACGAGGGCTTCAGCAACACGACGTGCACGACGTGCGGCGGAGCCGCCGTGCGCGAGTCCGACACCATGGACACGTTCGTCGACTCGTCGTGGTACTTCCTCCGCTTCATCACGCCTCGCGACGCGACGAAGATCTTTGACACGCCGCTCGTGAATCGCTGGCTGCCCGTGGATCAAT
>JAFATL010000251.1 GCA_019243975.1 Actinomycetota bacterium
GATGCGAAAGGTCGACTACGACGAGCGGCTGCACGCCGTGTACGCCAAAGGCCGGGTGATGTCGCCCGCCGCCTTGGCCACGTGGATGGAGGCGTTCACCGATCACCTCCAGCCCGAGCGGCCGTTGGCACTGCTCGACCTCGGCTCGGGGATCGGCCGGTTCACGCCGTGGCTGGCGGAGGCGTTCGGCGGACCGGTCTTCGGCGTCGAACCGTCGGTGCGCATGCGCGAGATCGCCGAGGCCGACGCCCGCCACGACCGCGTCACCTATCTCGACGGGCGGGGCGAGGCCATCCCGCTGCCCGACCGGTCGTGCGATGCGGCGCTGATCTACTTCGTGTGGCACCACATCGAAGACCGCGCCGCCGCAGCGCGCGAGCTGGCCCGGGTGGTGAAGCCCGGCGGCCGGCTGCTCGTGCGCACCAACTTCGCCGACGCCATGCCCGAGCTGTGGTGGTACCGCTACTTCCCCCGGGCACGCGAGGTCGACCGCATGATCTACGAGCCCCGGGCCACCGTGTACGCGACGTTCGAGTCGGCCGGGTGGGACATCGCTGCCCACGACGTCGTCGACTTCGAGACGGCATCGAGCCGGGCCGAGGACTTCGAGCGCATCCAGCTGCGCGCCCTGTCGACGTTCGAGCACCTCGACGAGCAGGAGACGAAGGAGGGCTTCGCCGCCATCGCCGACGCCCTGGCCGCGGGGGAGGAGCCGGACGGCCCGCTGGTGATGCCGGCCGACCTCCTCGTCCTGTCGCATTGACCGATACGGTGCGGGCTGTATGACCACGCACTCCAACGCCACGACCGGCATCGCCGAGGAAGCCGTCTCCCGCTGGTTGCTCGACCACGTCGACGGGCTGGCCGCGCCGTTCACCTACGAGCTGATCGCGGGCGGGCGCTCGAACCTCACCTTCAGCGTGACCGACGACCGCGGCCGGCGGGTCGTGCTGCGCCGTCCACCGCTCAGCCATGTGCTGGCCACGGCCCACGACGTCGGGCGTGAGTTCCGCATCATCAGCGCCCTGGCGCCGACGCCCGTGCCGGTGGCGACGCCGTACGGCTACTGCGACGACCTCGAGGTGAACGGGGCGCCGTTCTACGTCATGGACTTCGTCGAGGGTTCGATCGTGAAGGACGAGGCCGGCGCCGCGCCGCTCGACGAGGCGGCGCGCCGTCACGCCACCGAAGATGTGGTCGACACCCTCGCCGCCATCCATGCCATCGACCCCGACGACGTCGGGCTGGGCGAGCTGGGCCGCAAGGACGGCTACGTCGAGCGCCAGCTCAAGCGGTGGCGCACGCAGGTGAGCGCGGTGGAGGACAGGCCGGCCGAGATCGACGTCGCCCACGACAAGCTGGCCGCGTCGATCCCCGCGCCCCAGGGTGTCGACATCGCCCACGGCGACTACCGCCTCGACAACTGCATGACCGCGGCCGACGGCAGCATCGCCGCCGTGCTCGACTGGGAGCTGTGCACGCTCGGCGACGGTCTCGCCGACCTCGGCATGCTGCTCATCTCGTGGACGCAGCCGGCCGACACCGCCTTCACGCCCTGGCCCGAGGCGGCCACCAAGCTGCCGGGCTTCGGCACCCGCGACGACATCGCCGAGCGCTACGCCCGCGTGTCAGGTCGTGACGTTTCGAACGTCGACTTCTACCGTGCTCTCGCCTACTGGCGCCTCGCGTGCATCAGCGTCGGCGTCACCAACCGCTACGCCCAGGGCGCCATGGGTGAGCAACCCGACGTCGACGTCACCACCCGCGGCAGCGCCCCCGCCTTTCTGGCCCAAGCCGCCATCGACGCGCTCGACGGGCGGTGACCGCTTCCCACCCTCGTCGCTTTAGCGCTTGAACTCGTCTACACGGCGAGTTCGCGCACACAAGCGAAGACGAGGACGGCCGGCAGCCCGAGGTAGGCGGCGAGTGTTGCCTCGGGAATGTGGCGCGAGGCGCGCCGCTTGGCTTGCACTGACTCGGCGGTGAGCGCGGGCCCCACGCACTGCTGCAGCCTCAGGCCGGCGGCGCGGAACGCATTGAGGTATTCGGCGTGGGTGTGCGGCGAAGAGATGCCGGAGCAGCGCCAGGCCTTCGACGCCGATCAGCATCTCTCGCAGTTGGACGTTCCGGGCCACCGCGGCACCGTACAGTCGGGGTCCTGTCCACCTGGTGCGAATTTGCCGCCGCCGTCCCCGAACTGGCCGCGTTC
>JAFATL010000398.1 GCA_019243975.1 Actinomycetota bacterium
CGAGGCGGTCTTCGCCACGTTCGACCGCACGCCGGTGGCGGCGGCATCGATCGCCCAGGTGCACGCGGCCACCCTGCACACCGGCGAGTCGGTGGTGGTGAAGGTGCAGCGGCCGACGGTGAAGTCGTTGGTGCAGCGCGACCTGGCCGCCATGAGCTGGATCGCACCCGTGCTCGTGGGCCGCATCCCCATCTCGGCCCTGGCCAACCCCCCTGCCCTGGTCGAGCTGTTCGCGGAGACGATCGTCGAGGAGCTCGACTTCCGGCTCGAGGCCGAGAACATGCTCGACGTGGCGCGCATCCTGGCCGAGACCGACCAGCGGGCCCTGGTGGTGCCTCGTCCTCATCCCGAGCTGGTCACACCCCGAGTGCTGGTGATGGAGCGCCTGTCCGGGTTCTCGTGGGACGACGTGGCCGGCATGAAGGCGGCGGGCATCGACACGTCGGCCGTGGTGCGCGCCGGCCTGGTCGCCTTCATGGAAGGGGCGATGCTGTACGGCGTCTTCCACGGCGACCTGCACGGCGGCAACCTGTTCGTGCTGCCCGACGGGCGCGTGGCGCTGCTCGACTACGGCATCACCGGCCGACTCGACGAACCGCGCCGGCTGGCGTTCCTGCGCCTGCTCATGGCCGGCACCATGAACGACGTCAAGACGCAGCTCGGTGCGCTGCGCGACCTGGGCGCCCTGCCGCCGGAGACCGACCTCGACTCGGTCATCCACGACCTCAAGCTCGACCAGCCCGCCCAGGACCCGACGCAGATGTCGGCCGACGAACTGATGGGCGAGATCCGTGAGCTCACCAAGGCGTTGCTCGGCTACGGCGCCCGCATGCCCAAAGAACTAATGCTGTTCGTCAAGAACATGATCTTCCTCGACGGGGCCATGGCGACCCTCGCCCCCGACGTCGACTTGTTCGCCGAGATCACCTACCTGGCCGGCTACTTCGCCGAGCACCACGGCGAGCGCATCGCCCGCGATGTCGGCATCGACCCCCGCCAGCACGCCATCGACCTGGAGGGCTTCCGGGCGTCGATGGGGTTGTCGCCCGACGTGCAGGGCATAACTCACCGTGAGCTGCAGGAGCGGCGCGAGCTCATCCGCAAGCGCATGGAGGAACGGCGTGGAAAGCGTTGAGGCCGAACGCGACGTAGTTGAACGGGTGCTCGACCAGTACCGCACGTGGGCGGTCGTCGGGTGCTCACCCAACGAGTGGCGGGACAGCCACGACGTCGCCGCCTTCCTGCAGCGGTCCGGGTACCGCGTGATCCCGGTCAACCCGCAGTGTCACGCCGACGAGATCCTCGGCGAGCGGTGCTACCCCGACTTGGCGTCGGTGCCCGAACCCGTCGACGTGGTCGACATCTTCCGGCGCTCCGACAAGGCGGGCGCCCACGTCGACGAGGCGATCGCCGCGGGCGCCAAGGCTGTCTGGATGCAGCTCGGCGTGGTCGACGAAGCCGCCGCCGAACGCGCGCGCGCCGCCGGGCTCGACGTCGTCATGGACCGCTGCCCCAAGATCGAGCTCCCGAGGCTGCGCCGCCGCTAGGCGAGGTGGTCGTCGAACCAGGCGAGGGTGCGCTCCCAGCCGTCCTTGGCCGCGGGAGCGTTGTAGGCGGGGCGGGCGTCGCAGTGGAAGCCGTGGTCGGCTTCCTCGTAGCGCACGACGTGGGTGTCGACGGGGGCCCGCTCCAGGGCGTCGCGTAGCTGCTCGACGTCGGCGACGGGGATGCCCTGGTCCTGATCGCCGAACAAGCCCAGCCACGGCGTCTTGAGCTCTTCGACGCGGTCGACCAGCGCGGGGAACTGCGGGAACCGCGCCGTGACGATGCCGCCGCCGTAGAAGCCGACGGCCGCGCCCAGGGCCCGCTCGAGGGCGACCAGGAACGTCACCCGCCCGCCCATGCAGAACCCGACGATGCCGATCTGCTCGGGCCCGAAGCCCGCATCACCGAGATGCGCGACGGTGGCGTCGACGTCGACGAGGAACGCTTGGTCCGTCAGCCCTTCGAACAACGGCAGCACCTGGCTGAAGTCGTCGTACGGCGCGGTCTTGTTGGCGCCGGCACGGTGGAACACCTCGGGGGCCACGGCGTGGTAGCCGACGTCGGCGAACCGGCGGGTGACGTCCTCGATGTGGTCGTTGACCCCGAACGCCTCCTGGATCACGATCACCGCGCCGCGTGCCTCGCCCGCGGGCTTCGCCTCGTACAAACGCATGGGGCCGTCGGCGGTCTGGACCTCTACTGACTGTGTCTCGGGCATGAAGGCGGAGCCTACCGAGCTACCGCACACCTCCGAAGCGGCGCATCCACCAGTTGGGGTCGCGGGCATGGGCGTGAAAGTGGTCGGGGATCTGCCGCATCACCCGGTCGACCTTGTACTCACCACTCCCGAACCTCTCATCGGCGACGCGCTGGAGGTGGGTGAGCATGTGTTCGAGCGCGTCGTCGGGCGGCGTGGGCGAATGCTGCTTCCACACCACCATCGGGACGTCGCACACCTCGCAGTCGGCGACCCAGCAGATGTCGTCCTCGTGGTGCCACGGCGTCATGCGGGCCGCCTCACAGAGCTCGCACGTCACCGGCTGCACCACAGAGATACGTTGCCACGCGTGGACATCGCCCAGGAGCTGCTCGAAGCCATCCACGCCGTCTACGGCCTGCACCCGGAGCACCGGTCGCTGCACGCCAAGGGCTCGTGTCTCACCGGAACGTTCACGGCCACGCCTACCGCCGGGCGCCTCACCCGCGCCGCCCACATGGCAGGCGAGCCCGTGCCCGTGACGGTGCGATTCTCCAACGGCACGGGGACGCCGCACGTGCACGACGGCGCCATGGACGGCCGCGGCCTCGCCATCAAGTTCCACCTGCCCGACGGCACCACCACCGACTTCGTCGGGCTGACCTTGCCGGTCTTCTTCGTGCGCACGCCCGAGGACCTGCTCGAGTTCACTCGGGCCCGCACCGACCCGGAGGCGGTCGGGCCGTTCCTCGCCGCCCACCCGGAAACGGTGCCCGCCGTGACCATGCAGCTGAGCGCACTCCCCCGCGCCAGCTACGCGCAGACCACGTTCTTCGGCATCCACGCCTTCAAGTTCGTCGCCGCCGACGGCACCGAGACATGGATCCGGTACCGATGGCAGCCGGACGCGGGCGAAGAGACGTTGGCCCAGGACGAAGCCGACGGGCGGTCGGCCGACTACCTGCAGGACGAGGTGCGCACGCGCGTCGAGCGCGCGCCGATCACGTTCACGCTGTTCCTGCAGTTGGCCGACGACGGTGACCCCACCGACGATCCGACCGCGCAGTGGCCCGACGAGCGTGAGCAGGTCGAGGCGGGTCGGCTCGAGCTGACGGCCGTCGCCGAGGACTGCGAGCGCCTCGTGTTCGACCCCATGCGGCTGACCGACGGCATCGAGCCGTCGGACGACAAGATCCTGCGCGCCCGCCCCGCCGCTTACAGCGTGAGCATCGAGAAGCGCTTCAAGTCGTAGCGACTACCTACGCGGAAACGGCGTCGTCGGCGGGGTTCCACTTCGCCAGGTTGGCGAGGTTGGGGTTGTTGGAGAA